>CAZGDZ010000025.1:0-12233 GCA_964524855.1 uncultured Macromonas sp. | reverse complement strand
ACTTTGTTCAAAGCGTCGTATGAAGAGCAGTAGCCATCAGGCGTCTTGACCATGACCGCCAGCACATCGCTGCCGGCGCCGTAGCCCTGGTTCATGAAAGCCACGTCTAGGTTGTAGCGGCTGTCGGCGCGCAGTTCCGGCGCGCCCGGGTCCAGGTCACCGATCTTGAGCTGCTGACTGACCACCGAAGCACTGACACCCAGCACCACCGCCACAGCAATGGCCAATCCTGCCCAGCGGCGCTGGGTGAACTTGTCCAGGAACACCCACACCGGGTGCTTCACTTCACCGGCCAAATCTGCCACCTCGGCCTTGAGGCTGCGCTGCGCGGCCTGTGCACTAATGCCGGTATAGGACAGCAGCACAGGCAGCAGCATCAGGTTGGTGATGATGAGCACCGCCACACCGATGGACGCGGCAATCGCGAGTTCGCGAATCACCCCGATGTCGATGACCAGCAGCACCGCAAACCCCACTGCGTCGGTGATGAGCGCGGCCATGCCGGTGCGGAACAGTCGGCGGAAGGTGTGGCGAGCCGCCACGTAAGCGTCTGTCCCGCGCCCAATGTCCTGGGCGATGCCGTTCATCTTCTGCACACCATGGCTCATGCCAATGGCAAACACCAGGAACGGCACCAGGATGGAATACGGGTCCAGCGCGAAGCCCAGCGTGGGCAGCAACCCCAGTTGCCACACCACGGCCGTGAGCGAGGCGAACACCACCAGCACGGTGGAACGCACACAACGCGCATGCCAGTACACCGTGAGCGCCGCAATCAACACGGCCAGCGCAAAGAAACCGATGACAGATTTAACGCCTTCAATCAGGCTGCCCACGATCATCGCAAAGCCGGTGATGTGCAGCGACACCCCTTCGGCCTCGTACTTGGCGCGCAACGTTTCCAGCCGCCGCGAGAAGGCAGCGTAGTCCAGTGCGTTGCCCTCGGCGTCCTGGGCCAGCAAAGGCACAAAGATCACGCTGGACCGCGCATCACGCGCCACCAACTGACCAATCTCGCCCGAGCGGCTCACGTTGGTTCCGAGCTGCTGCAGGCTGCGCTCGCTGCCGTCGTAACCATCAGGGATGACCGGACCGCCTTCCAGACCATCCTCTGTCACACCCACCCAACGGGTGGTCGGCGTCCACAGCGACTTCATGCGCATGCGGTCCACGCCGGGCAGCAAGAACACTTCTTCGCTCAGGCGACGCAGCGTGTCTTGGTAGCCCGCATCGTAAATCGACCCTTCAGACCGTGCCACGGCAATGCGCACCGCGTTGCCCAGCCCAGACAACTCGCCCTGGTACTTCAGGTAATTCTGAATGTAGGGGTGGGACGAAGGGATCGTCTTTTCAAAGCTGGCGTTCACCTGCAACTTGGTGGCCTGCCAACCGAGCACTGCCGTGAGCACCACGCACAGCAGCAGCACCCAATGGCGGTAGTTAAAGACCAGCCGCTCCAGCGCACCGCCACTGGTCTTGTCGAATGTTGAACGGTTCATGGACGCGTCACCCCATTGCCTGCGCCCAACTTGAGCATTTGTACCCCGGTCATGCCGACCGCCAAGAATTCTTTGTTGTCAGGGCCGGGCAACGGCAACACCGATGCCGGCATGGTCAACGGCGCCTTGTTCAGCAGCGCCACTTCGGTGCCTTGCACCTGCAGCACCAAACCGGCCTGGTTGACGAACGTCACCGCGCCATCGCGGTTGACCGCGCTCCCCACCAGCGAGGCCGGTACGGGCACCGGCAACTGCACCCAAGTTTGGCCAGCATTGACCGAACGCCACAAGTTGCCGCGCAACCCCGCCAAGACCAAGCTGCCATCTGCCGCGAACTCGCCAGCGAACCAACTGCCCCGGTAGGGCGAGGTCAGCGCCTCGAAGCTTTGCCCGCCGTCGTTGGAGCGAGCCATGACGCCCTGCTCGCCAGCCAACACCACCGCATCGCCTTGTCGGCGTGCGACGTACCAATGAAAGCCATTGGGGTTGGGCACCTTGTGCATCCACGAAGCCCAGGTATCTCCGCCGTCATCGCTGTAAAAAGCAAGGCCATACGCGCCCACCACCAGCATGCGGCGGGCATCCCAGAGCAGCACGTCCAGCAAGGGTTTGTCCGGCCCGTCATCCACCAGGCGCTGGGCGTCGGTCTGCTCACGCTCGGTGGTGGCAGCTTTGAGCGCCAGGTCCGCAGATCGGCGGCCGTCCAGACGCTGTTGCCAAGTCTCACCACCATCGCGGGTCACCAACACCACACCACCATGGCCCACGGCCACGCCATGACGGGCATCGGCAAAGCGGGTCATGGTCAGGGTGACGCTGGCCGGGCTGGGCACCTGGCGCCAAGTTTGGCCTCGGTCGTCGCTCAGCACGATCAGGCCGCGCTCACCAACCGCCACGACCCGCTCACCAGCCTGGGCTACTGACAGCAGTACACCGCGTGCGGGTTTGGCCAGCTTCACGGACGGGCGGCTCAAGGCATCACCCACGGGTTGCGTTGCGGCAGGCAACGACAACCCCATCCCTGCCACCGCAAGCAGCAGGATGGAGGTTTGTTTCAACATGCTATCCCCGATCAGCGCACGCCTTGGGCAGCCATGGCGTCCGGCGTGAAGAACGAGTCGGCGCGGCGCGGCACAATCTTGTAGTGCTGCGGACGTTCGTTGACCACACCACTGGCATACCAAGTACCAGCAATCAAGTCATTGAAGCCCCATTGCTGCTGCGGTGTGGTGGCTGGCAGGTCAGGCATCACCACTGGATGCGCCCAGATGGTCTTCCAGAGTTGGCCATTTGCATCCCAACGGTCACCCAGCACAGCCACCCAGGTATCCTCGTCCACGTAGTAGCGGCTCTTGGGCGCTTGGTGACGCTGACCCGCTTTCAGGTTAGCCTCCACCACCCACACACGGTGCAACTCCCAGCGCACGTGGTCAGGATTGAGGTGATTGGCCAACAACACATCGCTGTCCTTAGTCGGCGTGTGCAAGCGGTTGCTGTTGTAAGGAATCAGCATCTCTTTCTTGCCAACAATCTTCCAGTCAAAACGGTCCGTGCGTCCTGCGAACACATCGATTTCATCGAAACTGGAAATACCGCTGGAAGCGGGGGTCGGGGTGTCGCAGCACGCGTTAGGCAGCTTCCTTACACGACGCTGCCCGGTCAGATACACCCATGTACCGTTCTTGTCAGGATCCAGATTTTGCCGACCGGTGATTGCCTCACCAGCCCGCACCGGAGGGCCTGAATTCACCAAACGAACCATCCAATGGACCCCGTCAAACTTGTCGGCCTGATCCTTGGCGTAGTAGGGCATTTGGAAGTCGCCAATACCTTGTACAGACAAGACTCGCTGACCATTCGCAGTACCTAGGTATCCGCGAAAATCATTCTGCCAAGCCTCACCTCGCCAGTGAAGCTCATGGTTGGCCATGATTTCTTCTGCTGTTTTAGGTATCGGAAACGGAATCCCGCCAAACGCATTCTTGATGACACCATTTTCGATTTTGGCGGTGGTTGCGTTCTTCAACGTGTTGTCGTACACCCACTGTGGCGCAGCCGCCGTGCGGTGGGTTTTGTACACGTCCACCCGGTAGGTCTGCGGATACTTTTTAAGCAAGGCCTGGGTGCCTTCGGTCAGCTTGTCCAAGTGTTGCGCCATGTTGCTGGCGGTGATGCTGTACAGCGGCTTCTCGTTAGCAAACGGATCACCACGACGCCCTCCATTGGTAAATCCCGCGATAGGCGTGGTGTAACCACCCGTCCAGGCTGGAATCGTGCCCTCTTTATTGCCAGCCCTCTCTGCGCCCAATGGCGTCAGATCGGCTTTGAGCCGCTGCGCCTCTTGGGCTGAAACCTGCGCCCACGCGGCGCTGATGCCCGCAACCGTCAAAGCGCACGCAAACGCCATCTGTCGAAGTTGAATCATGCTTGTCTCCTGAAGTCAGAATGTGGTGCGAACCGAGAACGAAAGGTAGTCACGGTCTTTCAATGCTTGCTGGAATTGGGCATTGTTGGCGGCGTCCAGCGTCGGCGCAGCGTTGCCCAAGAAGCGCACATAGTTGATGCCGAAGTTCCACTTGCCCAAGTAGGTCGCAGCCAAGCCAAGGCTCAAATCGCCGCCCTTATCCACCCCAAATGCTGGCCCCACTGCGGACGACTTGCCCCAGGCGTAGCCCAAACCGATCGACGGAGTCAAATCAAGACCCGGCATCACCTGACGGTAAGACGGTGCGTACACCATGCGCATCGCTACCGCCGATTTGTCTGCGTTCGGGTTCAACAAGTCTGGCCGATGAGTGACCTTCAGGCGCTTGTTCCATGCGATCTCACCCAGAAATGAAGCCTCATTGGAGAGGAAAGACGGCCCCAGCGAAGCAAGCCAAGAAAACTGTGCATGCGCCGTCTCGCCCACTGCGTAACCAGGGTTGGAACTGTTGTTGGCAAACACACCTGTAGTCGAGCGACTCGCCAAAGGCGTGTTCTGGCGCACCGACACCTCACCCGCCAGCCCCCATTCACCCACCGACTTCGCGAAGCTCGCGCCATAGGCCTTGATGCCCTCGTGGTACAACCAGCGGAAATTGGGTGGCGTGAAGTTGATGTTGCTGGGGCTGGTGGCGTGGTAACGGATGGCATACAGGCCAAAGTCGGTATCGATGGAGGGCACACGGAAGCGCAACTGCACACCACCCTGCCCGCTGTCTTTGGCATCCACGTCCCCACCATTGACGAAATTCGGCCCCAAGAGGCGTTCAGCGCCAGGGCCCAAAGTGTCACTGCCGGACAAATACGCGCCCACTGGCATCAAGCGGGTTTTTTGCCAGTCGTAGGTCACGTAACCACCCAACGATACATCTGAGGACAGCTGCACCTGTGCAGACACTTTGCCTGTCGGGCGCGCCACTTCTTTGAAGGTGGAGTTGGGCACCGACAACAGTTTGACCAAATCCAACGGCGCCTGACCACCAGCAATACCGTTGGATCCGAAGAATAAACTTTCGCCCCACAGCAGCGTGTGACGGCCAACGCGCACGGTGGCAGGCGTCTCGCCCAAGTCGAAGTTGGCGTACACGAACGCATCAAGCAACTCCGAGTCGCGTCCCATCAGCTTGCGGGTTTCGGGTGTAAATTCGCTGGCTGGCGTACGGTTCGGCGCAATGCCAGGGTTGTCAGTAGTGCCGTTGTAAACGCTGTCGTACCACGCGGCAGCGCTCAACCGTGCACCATAACCAGGACCGCTGAGGTCCAGCTCGGTGAGCCAGTCCAGACGGTTGGACACCACACCACGCTTGAAGTTGTTGTTGCCGTCGTTCTGGTTGGCAGTGAGCGGCAACTGGGTGGACAAACCAGGCAGCGGATTCTCCAATCGGGTCATCAGGCTGTACTTCAGGGTGTTATCCCACCTCAGCTTCCAGTCGGGGTTTCCCGTATCAATTTCAAGCGCTTGGGCGGCAGTTGCCCCCAGCAGTCCAACGAGAGCCATCGCAATGGCGTGTCGGCGGGCATGCAGTGGCGGCTTCAATGTGTCGGCTGGTGCGACGTGTGTCATGGCTCGTCTCCTGATCTAAAGTCTTGGTGTCAGCAGATTCGCGGCGAATTTGCTGACAAGCGGGACTTTATGGAAACCGTTACCATCTGAGAAATGGATTGTTTCAATCCAAGGTATTGGTTCAGAAAATATCAGGGATAACCCTGACCTTCAAACGATGCGTTTTAACAAGCTTGACCTCAACCTTTTAGTAGCGCTGGACGCATTGCTAACTGATCGAAATATCAGCCGCGCAGGAGAGCGGATTCACCTTAGTCAACCAGCCATGAGCAATGCACTGGCACGCCTTCGGGACTATTTCGGCGATGATCTTTTGGTCTCCGTTGGACGGAAAATGGAGCTTACCCCGCGTGCGGAAGTGCTTAAAGAGGCCGTCAGAGACGTATTGGTTCGAATTGACACCTCTGTTGCCGCCCAGCCTCAGTTCGATTGCAAAAACACCGACCGAGTATTTAAGCTATTTGTATCAGACTATTCAATGGAGGTGCTGATGCCCCATGTGCTCTCCATTGCACAGGATTTAAACAGCAGGGCGCGCTTTCAGCTATGCCCTCAAACGGCTCACCCAGCAAAAACCCTCGAACGTGGCGAAGCCGATTTGTTGGTGATTCCCAGTCCGTACTGCTCAACAGAACACCCACAGCAACCACTGTTCGAAGATGAGTTTGTGTGTGTGGTTTGGAAGGGGAGTTCACATGCCCGTCACGGCATCACCGCAGAAAGCTATTCTCAAGCAGACCACATTGTGATGAGACCATCTGATCAGGTCGAATTTGCCTTCGGAGACAGGCACATTCATGGGGTAATTGGTGAAACCAGGCGCATTCAGGTATCGACATACAGCTTTGCCGCTCTGCCTTTCCTCGTAGTGGGAACCGAACTGATCGCCACGATGCATCACCTGCAAGCACAATTGGTCGGTGTCAATAGCGCCGTGTCCTTGATTCCGCTGCCTATCGAGACACCCAAGCTCCAACAAGCCATGCAATGGCATAAGTACAGGACACAAGATCCAGGCTTGGTGTGGTTGAGACAGTTGATGAACAGCGCAGCTGCCCGCCTGAAAAACGAGCAGCTGTGACCTCAACCAAGGTCATGCTGAAAGTCAGTCTATTTTCAACTGCGTATCTTTGAGGATTTTCTGGTAAAGACTGACTTCGTCTGCAACCACTTGGGCCAACTTAGAGGTCGGCCCACCTCCTGGATTCACACCGAAATCACCCAAGATTTTTTGCATCTCTGGATCTTTCAAGGCTGTAGCCGCTGCCTGATTCCAGCGAATTATCATTGCGCTTGATGCACCAGGTGGAGCCAAAAACCCCACCCATGACGATAGAACAAAGCTTTTCAAGCCTGCTTCGGTTGTTGTCGGCACATTGGGCATGCGCGGATCGCGTTGTTCTCCTGTCACAGCGACAACCTTTAATCGGCCTGCATCTGCGTGAGGCTTAGAGGTGGAATCAAATGCGATATCTAAAAACCCGGAAGCCACATCCATGGCTGCGGCGGAGGTTGATTTGTATGGAATATGAACCATATTCGTCTTGGTCAGATGCTTAAAATACTCGCCCGCAAAATGAGAACCACTGCCCTGACCGGAGCTACCATAACTCAACTTCCCTGGATTTTTTCTGGCATAAGAAATCAGTTCATCCAAACTGCTGGCTGGCACCTTCATACTGACCACAATCTGCAAGCCATAGGTTCCAGCAACGATCACGGGCGCGAGCGCAGTCAATGGGTCATATTTGGCCGACCTATCTAATATTGGAAGTATGCTGTAGCTCGAATTGGTAAACAAAAGCGTATTGCCATCATCAGATGATTTTGCAACAAGCTCTGTTCCAATCCTAGAACCAGCACCCGGTCTGTTTTCTATAATCATCGTCTGCCCAAGAGAACGCGACATACGATCCACCAATGCTCTGGCCACTGCGTCTGTAATTCCACCAGCGGGAAAAGGCACAACAACCTTGGTCACACTGGGCTGCGCCTGCACAGCAAAAGAGCCTGTAGCTAAGGCCAGAGCGAGAATTTGACGCCGTCCAATACCATTCTTAGCTTTCATCTTGTTTCCTTAAGGCCTTCGACTGTCAGCTGAATGCTGGCTCCAAGCCATCCCAGCACAGGTATTTGGTTTCAAGGAATTCATCGATTCCGTAGTGCGAGCCTTCGCGCCCCAGACCGCTTTGCTTGATTCCACCAAAGGGGGCAACCTCATTGGAAATCAATCCGCAATTAATCCCCACCATTCCCGACTCCAACCGCTCAGCGACTCGCCATATCCGTGCGGCGTCACGGCTGAACATGTAAGCGGCCAATCCGAATTCGGTGTCGTTCGCGATGTCGATGGCCTCTTCATCGGTGTGGAAGCGAACCAGCGGAAGCACCGGCCCGAACGTTTCTTCCATCGAAATTGACATATCACGTCGAACCTCGGCCACAACCGTCGGCTCAAAAAACGACGCCCCCAGTTCATGTCGCCGACCGCCCACCAACACCTTGGCCCCGGCCGATACTGCATCGCGCAGGTGCGCCTCCACCTTAGCCACAGCGGCACCATCAATCATTGGGCCAATCTGTACCCCTGCAGTCATTCCATTGCCCACTGCAAGTTGGGCAGTCCGCTTCGCCAGGCGGTCTGCCATGGCATCGTAAATGCCATCTTGCACCAGCACGCGGTTGGCAGCTATGCACGATTGGCCCGTGTTTCGGAACTTGGCATGTAAAACCCCTTCAACAGCGGTGTCTAGGTCCGCATCGTCAAACACGATACAAGGCGCGTTGCCCCCTAACTCCATGGAACACTTTTTGATCGTGGAGGCAGATTGCTGCAGCAACAATCGACCAATTTCTGTGGATCCAGTGAAGGTGATCTTTCTCACCAGTTTGTGCCCGGTGAGCGTGGCACCTATGGCTCGCGTATCGTTGCCTGTGACCACGTTGAACACTCCGGCGGGAATTCCCGCGCGTTGGGCCAGCTCCGCCAACGCCAGCGCAGTCAACGGGGTCTGACTGGCTGGTTTCACGACCATGCTGCAGCCGGCTGCAAGCGCAGGCCCAGCCTTTCGAGTAATCATCGCGGCAGGGAAATTCCAGGGAGTGATGGCTGCGCAAACGCCGATGGGCTGTTTGAGCGCCAAGATGCGTGCCGTGTCGCGAGGTGATGGAATCACGTCACCACGCACACGCTTGGCCTCTTCAGAAAACCACTGCACGAAGGATGCTGCATAGTCAATTTCACCCCTTGCTTCTGACAGGGGCTTGCCCTCTTCCAAGGTGATCAGCGTGGCTAGGTCGTCCTTGTATTGCAACATCAATTCGTACCAACGGCGCAAAACCTCTGATCGGTGCTTGGCGCTGGTTTGACGCCACACCAGAAAAGCTTGGTGAGCGACCTCAATGGCATTTGCCGTTTCGACCTCCTGGAACCTTGGCAGATCACCCAGAACTGATCCATCAGCGGGGTTGTACAAGGTGTAGGAGCCATGCGGTGTGGACGCAATCCATTCGCCGCCGACGAATGCGGCAGTGCGCAAAAGCGACGGATCTTTCAGCAGATGATGCATGACACTTCTTTCAGCAAGGATGGCGACCAATCATGTACGCGCTGTCCGGATCGGAGGTGACCGGCAAGCCAGACGCAACCAAGCCCTGGCGCAAGGACTTCATGAATCGATCTGGCACCCGCATGGCGGGCGCTCGCAACGGCCCACCGTTGAATCCGGCCAACCAATCCTGGTACTTCCACATCGTTCGGTTGAGTACGCCCGTCCCCCCTGCATAGGACTGTGCTGCGGCACCATTGGCACTGCGTGCAGGATTTACTTTCCAGAACAGTTCCATGGCGGCATCCCATTCCCCGCGCCGCGCCAGTTCAAATGCCGTGGGGTAGTAATGGCTCATCCACTGTGTGTTGCTGGTACCCGAAAACTGCAGCTTCATCAAGCTCATCAACGGAATGGCATCGTACTCAATGGGAATACTAATTACCACCTCATCTCGGAAATGGTGGTACATCTCAGTCGCACCGGCAATCAGCGGAAAGCCTTGCTCGGATTTGATCGCTACGATGTTCGGGCAATCGTCCAAGAGGCGACGGACGAACTCAACCGACATTCCTGCCGGATTGACGCGTTCGAACCCCCACAACGGGATAGGAAACAACATGACCGCCAAGTTGGTGGCATCACAGAACTGCTTGGTGTAGTCGTAAATCTCTTGCTCGGTCGTGGGCCAGAACTGCGGTGGATACGACAGCAGAACGATGTCAGCCCCGGCTTTTTCCGCCAATTTCACCGCTTCAATGTTTTCAGCCAGCGTACCGAAAGCAGCATGGAAGAATAGCCCCATCCGACTGCCCGCCGTGTCTCGCGCCCAAGCGGTGAACTGCGCATTCTCTTCAGGGGTTAATGCAACTTCTGCACACAACAGCGTGTATTTGTAGCCCAGCTCAATAGCCAATGAAACATCGTGGCGGATGCCCTTCTCGTTCAATCGCTTCAAATCGGCAGAGTAGCTGGGAATGGTGACGGAAGAGCAGCCAACAAGGTGCTCCCGAGCCCATGCGCGGGCGTCTTTGCGTTGGTAATTGGGCATGATATTCCTAGGATGAAAGATGGATGAAGGAAGGGATTACTTGGCAATCGGAACGATGCTTTTTTCCAGCACCGTGCCCAGACCTAGCGCGCGCGCGCGAGCCAGGAGCATTTCAGCAGTGATGACATCCTGCAAAGCGGAACCCACCGATTTGTAAAGAATGATGTCGTTCGGCGCACGCACCAAATGACCTGCAACCAGTGCTTCTAAAGGCAACACTTTTTCGTCGAATGACACACCTGCGGCTTTCGCACTCAACATATCCCCTGTGTCGTGAGCCACTTCTTCTGGCATATCAGCCACAATGTGGGTAGATCGAGCAATCACTTGCTCATCGACCTCCCGTTGCTCGGGCAGCGTGGAGCCAATCGAAACGACCGTCATTCCAGGCTCGAGCCACTCTCCCAGAAGCACGGGGGATTCATCACGGCTGCGTGCAGCGCAAAGCACAACGTTGGCACCGCGTACCGCATCCTGCGCAGAAGCCACAGCGACAGCTTGTATGCCGTGCTTTTCGCGACAACGTTGGGCGAATGTTTCACGGCTAGCTGGGGTGGGGCTGAACACCCTTAGGTTATCCAGCTTGCGCACAGAAGCCAAAGCCGCCACCAACCCTTTCGCCTCAAAGCCTGAACCGATCACCGCGACGCTCAGTGGGCCAGTTGGTGCGGCAGCATCCACCGCGACCGCAGCAGTCGCGGCAGTTCGAATACCTGTAATTCGGTTACCGTCAATGAGCGCACTCAAGGCCATCGTTTTGAGGTCGAACAGCGAAATCAGGTAACTGGCGCATGCATCCGTGGTATTTGCCGCGATCAACTTGCAACCCATGTGGCCACCAGACGGTGAGACAGCCGTCAGGCTTCGCAGCCAGACACCCGTACCTCGGGCCATGGAACGTGGTGGCACCATGGCTGGAGACGTGGGCACCATATAGGCTGCACGCAACGCCTCAAATGCAGCTGACCAGTCTGCCAATTCAGCCACGTCGGCATCGGTCAAAATAAGGGTGGGCGCAAGCCTTGGCTGCGCTTCGGGGGTTGATGTACCCACAGTCATGCTCCTCTTGATACGGGAGCCTTCATGCTAGGCGCCGACAACCACGAGGGCGAGAGGCTATCGGCGAAAGCAGCTTTGCGCAGACAGGAAAGCAGCGCGGATCATCCTGTTGCCTTCAACGCCGAGGGCGCCAAAGAGCGAACCAAGGACATGACCGAACGTGTCGCCAGTGTGTGAGGGCGGTGGGTCGTTACGCCCAACACAATCGCTCGACTGAGCGTGGGCTGAACTATGCGTACCGACGCCAACCGACTAGCATCAAAAGTGCCCGCAGTGATGGCAAAGCCACCCCCGCACGCCACGATTTCATGCTGCAGGCGAATAGAGTCTGCTTCCAAAGCTTGCACCAAAGACACATCCCTGCTGCTGGCAAGAGCCGCCAACCGAGCTCTCAAAGGATGTGGCTCGCTCGGCAAAACGAGCGGCAGCCCTGCCACTTCATCGAACGAGATGCTTTTGCGCTTAGCCAGGCCATGGGTGAAAGGAACCACAAGAAACAAGGGCAATCTGGCCAGCACCACCTCATCAGTGTGTGCCGTGTCTTCTTCTCGCAACAAGGTGGCCATGTCAAGGCGCCCCTGCTGCAACCACTCCTCTAACTGGGCACTCGAGCCCTCTGTGAAGTGCAAACGCACTTCGGGCCACTGCCGACTGACTTCCGAAAACAGGAAACCTGCCAGCGCAGGAACTGCAGATGGGAGTAATCCCAACCGCACATCTCCAGCAGGGAGCCCACTTCGTGTGCGCATCTCGTCGGCCAGCCTCTCCGCATCACGCATCAAAGCGAGCATGCGCGGGTAAACCTGTTCACCGAACTCGGTTAACACCACGCCGCGCCCAGTTCGCCGGAACAACCTACCTCCAAACTCGGCCTCCAACTGGGCGATATTGCGACTCACCACCGACATTGGCAAATCAAGCGCCAGAGCCGCACCAGAAATACTGCTTGACTGAGCGACTTGTGCAAAAAGACGCCACTTTGCATCAATGATGTTGCCAGCCATGTCAACTCAGATTAATAATCTGAC
>CAZGDZ010000024.1:5276-12695 GCA_964524855.1 uncultured Macromonas sp. | reverse complement strand
CCGGACACCATCACCAAGTTCCTCTTCACCAGCGGCTCCACCAAGCTGCCCAAGGCCGTCATCAACACCCAGCGCATGTGGTGTGCCAACCAACAGCAGATGGTGCAGTCCATGCCCGTGCTGGCCGAACAGCCCCTGGTGCTGGTGGACTGGCTGCCCTGGAACCACACCTTCGGCGGCAACCACAACTTCGGCATGGTGCTGTACCACGGCGGCACGATGTACATCGACGACGGCAAGCCCACGCCCGCGCTGATGCACGAGACCCTGCGCAACCTGCGCGAGATCGCGCCCACGGTTTACTTCAACGTGCCCACCGGTTTCGAGGCCATCGCCAACGCGATGAAGACCGATGACGCGCTGCGCCAAACCCTGTTGTCGCGCGTGAAGATGTTCTTCTACGCGGGTGCTGCGCTGGCCCAGCCGGTGTGGGACAGCCTGTACGAGAGCCAAGAACGCGAAATCGGCCAACGCATCGTCATGACCACCGGCCTGGGCATGACCGAGTCCGGGCCGTTCGGCATCTTCGTGACCACCCCCCATGTGAGAGCCGGCGACCTGGGCGTGCCCACCCCCGGCCTGGAACTGAAGCTGGTGGACATGGACGGCAAGACCGAGGTGCGCTACAAAGGCCCCAACATCACCCCCGGCTACTGGCGCGCCCCGGCCGAAACCGCCGAAGCGTTTGATGAAGAAGGCTTCTTCAAAACCGGCGATGCGGTCAAGTGGATCGACGAAACCGACATCCACCTGGGCCTGAAGTTCGACGGCCGCATTGCCGAGGATTTCAAGCTCGCCACCGGTACCTTCGTCAGCGTGGGCCCGTTGCGCGGCAAAGTCATCGCCGCAGGCGCACCCTACATCCAGGACGTGGTCGTCACCGGCCTGAACATGAAGGAAGTGGGCGCGATGGTGTTCCCCACGGCCAAGGTGCGCGAGTTGTGCGATCTGCCCACCGACACCTCGTTGCACGACGTGCTGGACCACCCGGCCGTGCTGGCCCATTTCCAGACCATGGTGAACGAACTGGCCAAAACAGCGACCGGCAGCGCCAACCGCATCGCCCGGCTGTGCCTGCTGGCCGACCCGCCCACCATCGACCGGGGCGAGATCACCGACAAAGGCTCCATCAACCAGCGCGCGGTGCTGGCCCACCGCGCCGACACGGTGGCCAAGCTGCACGCCGACGAGCTGCACTACATCCTCAAGCCCCAGGCTTGAACCCCTGATTGGAAAAGACAACCATGGCAAACCAAGGCTTCTTCAACGCCTTCAACGATGTGTGGATGCTGGACGGCGTGCGCACCCCAATGGTGGACTATTGCGGCGCACTGGGCCACATTTCGCCCACCGACCTCGGCATCAAGGCCGCCCGCGAAGCGCTGGCCCGCAACGGCGTCAACCCGGCTGACATCGGCTCGGTCATCACTGGCAACATGGCGCCCGGCGACTTCGACCAGTTCTTCCTGCCTCGCCACATTGGCCTATACGCAGGCGTGCCGCAAACTGTGCCGGCCATCATGGCGCAGCGCATTTGCGGCACCGGCTTTGAGCTGTTCCGCCAAGCTGGCGAGCAGATCGAGGCCGGCGCCTGCGACGCCGCGCTGGTGGTGGGCACCGAGAGCATGACGCGCAACCCCATTGCCGCGTTCGACCACCGCACCGGCTTCAAGCTGGGCGCGCCGGTGGGTTTCAAGGACTACATGTGGGAGGCGCTGAAAGACCCGGCCGCCGGCATCAACATGATCCAGACCGCCGAGAACCTGGCCAAGAAATACGGCATCAGCCGCGAGGACGTGGACCAATTCGCGTCCGACTCTTTCGCCAAAGCCGTGGCCGCTCAAGAGGCGGGCTTCTTTGACGGTGAAATCGTGCCGGTGGTGACGGAGAAGTTCGAACTCGAAGGCTACAAGGCCCGGGGCATCAAGCTGCAGGGCAAGGTGTCCAGCGTGGACCGCGACACCCACCCGCGCATTTCGCCGTTGGAAGTGCTGGCCAAGCTCAAGCCGGTGTACGAAGGCGGTGTGCAGACCGGCGGCAACAGCTCGGCGCTGGTGGACGCCGCCGCGGCTTGCGTGGTGACCTCGGGTGCCTACGCGAAAGCCCACGGCAAGCAGCCCGCGGCCCGCGTGGTGGCCGCCGCTGCGGTGGGCGTGCCGCCCGAAATCATGGGCATCGGCCCGGCACCGGCCATCCGCCTGCTGCTCGAACGCACCGGCCTGAAACTGTCCGACATCGGCCGCTTCGAGATCAACGAAGCCCAGGGTGCGCAAACCCTGGCCGTGGGCCGCGAACTGGGCCTGGACCTGGCGAAGCTCAACGTGAACGGCGGCGCCATCGCGCTGGGCCACCCGCTGGCCTGCACCGGCGTGCGCCTCACCATCACCCTGGCGCGCGAGCTGCGCCGCAGCGGCCTGCGCTACGGCATCTCCAGCGCCTGCGTGGGCGGCGGCCAGGGCATTGCGCTGCTGATCGAGAACCCGGACGCGGCGTAAAGCCACCAAACACTCAAGGAAACACACCATGGACATTCAAGGCAAAGCAGCCCTCGTCACCGGCGGCGGCTCCGGCTTGGGCGAAGCCACCGCCCGCGAACTCGCCCGCCTGGGCGCCAAAGTGGCGGTGCTGGACGTGAACCTGGACAACGCCCGGCGCGTGGCCAGTGACATTGGCGGCATCGCCGTGCAGTGCGACGTCACCAACCCCGACAGCGTGCAGGCCGCCTTCGAAGCGGCCGCTGCAGCCCACGGCCCGGCCCGCATCCTGATGCAGATCGCCGGCATCGGCACCGCCAAGCGCGTGGTTGGCAAGGACGGCAGCGCCGCCCCGCTGGAGGACTTCGCCAAGGTCATCAACGTCAACCTGGTGGGCACCTACAACGTGGCCCGGCTGTTCGCCGCCGCCTGCGCCAAGCTGGACCCGATGGAAGACGGCGAGCGCGGTGCCATGGTGTTCACCGCCTCGGTGGCCGCCTACGACGGCCAGGTGGGCCAGCAGGCTTACAGTGCCTCGAAAGCCGGCGTGGTGGGTATGACCCTGCCCATGGCGCGCGACCTGGCGCAGCACGGCATCCGCGTCTGCACCATCGCCCCCGGCCTGTTCGCCACCCCGCTCATGAAAACCCTGCCCGAGCCGGTGCAGCAGTCGCTGGCGGCCAGCATCCCCTTCCCGTCGCGCCTGGGCAAGCCCAGCGAGTTCGCCGAACTGGCCTGCCACATCGTGAGCAACGGCCACCTCAACGGCGAAACCATCCGCCTCGACGGCGCCCTGCGCATGGCGCCGCGCTGAAAGAACACCCATGAGCGACACCACCCCCAAAACCGTCGTCTACGAAGTCAACGTGATGTTCGGCGACTGCGACCCCGCCGGCATCGTCTTCTTCCCCAACTTCAGCAAGTGGATGGACGCGTCGTCCCTGAACTTCTTCGTCCAATGCGGTGTGCCGCCCTGGCGCGAACTGGTCAAAACGCGTGGCATCGTCGGCACCCCGCTGCTGGAAATCCACACCAAGTTCATGCGCCCCGCCACCTACGGTGAGCGCCTGCAAGTACACACCAGCATCGTCGAATGGCGCGACAAGGTGTTCATCCACAAACACGTGGTCAAGCGCGGTGACGAGGTGCTGTGCGAAGGCACCGAAACCCGCGCCTTCGTCATCCACCCGCCTGAAAACCCGGATCGCATCAAAGCCATCCCGGTGCCCGAGGACATCAAAGCCCTCTGCAGCTGAGCGAACCAGAGTCCGGCTCGACCGAACCACCCCTTCACCCCACCCTGTTCAAGGAGACAAGCATGAACAACCGCCGTCAATTCACCCAATCCCTGCTCGGCGCTGCCGCCCTGGGCGCCGCCGGCCTGCCCTGGGCAGCACAAGCCCAAGGCGCCCCCGAGCTGGCACGCATTTTGGTCGGCTTCCCCCCCGGAGGCACCACCGACGCGCTGTCGCGTCTGGTGGCCGACAAGCTGCGCGGCGGCTACGCCCGCAACATGCTGGTGGACAACAAGCCCGGCGCCGGTGGGCAGATCGCCATCAGCACCCTCAAAAACTCGGAGCCCGATGGCAATACCCTGTTGCTGACGCCCTCGTCCATGCTGTCGGTCTACCCCTTCACCTACTCCAAACTGCCCTACACGCTGGACGACGTGGCCCCGGTCTCGGTGGCCTGTTTCTTCAGCCACGGCTTTGGCGTCGGCCCGGCCGTGCCCGATAGCGTGAAAACCATCAAAGACTTCATCGCTTGGGCCAAGGCCAACCCGGCGCGGGCCAACTACGGCTCACCCGCTGCCGGCTCCATCCCGCACCTCACCGCAGCGCTGGTGGGCAAGATGACCCAGGCCGACCTCAAGCACATCCCCTACCGTGGCTCCGCGCCCGGCATTTCCGACCTGCTGGGCGGCCAGATTTCGGCCATGTGCTCGCCGGTGGGCGACTACCTCCAGCACGTCAAGGCCGGCAAACTGCGTCTGCTGGGCACCAGCGGCCCGCAGCGTTCGCCGTTCACACCCGATGTGCCCACCTTCCGGGAACAGGGCATCGACCTGGCGGTGCGCGAGTGGTACGGCTTCTTCCTGCCAGGCAAGGCCTCGGCCGACGTGCGCCGCCGCGCTGCCGCCTACCTGCAACCGGCGCTCAACAGCAAGGAAATCATCGACAACCTGGCCAACGTCGGCATGGAAGCCCGCTCTTCCACCCCCGACCAACTGGCCGCCTGGATGAAAGCCGACGCGGACCAATGGCGCGGCATCGTCAAGGAAATCGGCTTCAGCGCCGACTCCTGATTCCCCTGGCCCCGACACCACCCCCTTCGCACCATGAACCACTACCAGCCCCGCACCGAAGACATCGGCTTCATCCTGTTCGACGTTCTGCAAGCCCCGACCACCCTGGCCGAGCTGCCGGCCCTGGCCGACAACGCCGACCCCGGCCTGATGCGCCAGGTGCTGGAAGAAGCGGGCAAGTTCGTGGGCGAGGTGGTGGCGCCGCTCAACCGCGACGGCGACGAGATCGGGGTGCGATGGAAGGACGGCGCGGTGACCATGCCGCCCGGCTTCCGCGACGCCTACCAAACCTTCTGGCAAGCAGGCTGGCCTGCCCTGTCGGCCGACCCGGCCGACGGCGGCCAAGGGCTGCCCACCGTGCTGGAAATGGTGCTGTACGAATGGCTCAGCGCAGCCAACCACGGCTGGACCATGGCCCCCGGCCTGCTGCACGGCGCCTACGACTGCATCAAACACCACGCCAGCCCAGAGCTGAAAGCCCGTTACCTGGAAAAAGTGGCCACCGGCGAATGGCTGGCCACCATGTGCCTGACCGAACCACAGGCCGGCAGCGACCTGGGCCTGGCCCGCACCAAGGCCGTGCCGCAGACCGATGGCAGCTACGCCATCAACGGCACCAAAATCTTCATCAGCGGCGGCGAACACGACTTGACCGACAACATCGTCCACCTGGTGCTGGCCCGCCTGCCCGACAGCCCGCCCGGCCCCAAAGGCCTGTCGCTGTTCCTGGTGCCCAAGTTCTACCAAGACGGCACCCGCAGCGCGGTGGTGTGCGAACGCATCGAGGAAAAAATGGGCTTGCACGGCAGCCCCACCTGCGTCATGCGGTTCGACGACGCCACCGGCTGGCTGGTGGGCGAGCACGGCAAGGGTCTGAGCGCCATGTTCCTGATGATGAACGCCGCGCGCCTGCACGTGGCATTACAGGGCGTGGGCCTGTTGGACGCCGCCTGGCAAAAGGCGGACGCCTACGCCCGCGACCGCCGCCAGATGCGCGCTCCGGTACGCCGCGACCCGTCGCAGCCGGCCGACCCGATCATCGAACACCCTGCGGTGCAGCGCTTGCTGGACACCCAGCGCGCCTGGGTGGACGCCGGCCGCGTGCTGGCCTACCAGACCGCCCTTGAGCTGGACGTGGCCAAACACCACCCCGACGCCGCCCGCCGCCAGCAGGCCCAGCAGTGGTGCGCACTGGCCACGCCGGTGCTGAAGTCGGCCTGGACCGATCAGGCCTTCCACGGCGCCAGCAACTGCCTGCAGGTGTTTGGCGGCCATGGCTACGTGCGGGAATGGGGCATCGAGCAGGTGGTGCGCGACTCCCGCGTGGCCATGATTTACGAAGGCACCAACGAAATCCAGGCGCAGGATCTGCTGTTCCGCAAGGTGCTGCCCGACAGTGGCGCTGCCCTGTGCCAGGTGCTGGACCGCTTGGACGCCGAGGTAGCCCCACTGGCCGAAGCGGGCCATGCGGCCACCCAAGTCGCCACACTGGCCCGCGAAGGCGTGCAGCGCACCCGCGAACTGCTGGCCACGCTGGGCACCGCCACCCCCGCGCAAACCCAGCACCTGTACCCGGTGGCCGGCGATTTTCTGCGCCTGACCACGCTGACGCTGATGGCCTGGGCCTTGACCCGGCTGGCCGCCGCCAGCCAGGGCCAGCACACCGTCACCCTGGCGGCATTCCAGCGCTGGGTTTGGCCCGAACACGCGATGCGCCTGGGCATGGTGCGCGCAGCCTTGGCAGCGTGAAACCTGGGCGGGCCGCCCTGGCCCGCCCCCGGGTGAAGCGGTTAACATTGCCGACTTCATGACCGCCCGCACCGCCCAATCCTCCTCGCCGCGTCCGTCACGCCTACGCCAGCCCGTGAGCACCGCCGCGTCTGCGGACGCGCTGGGCGGCTCCGAAGCGGTGGATCAGGTCAACACCGCGTTTCTGGAAACGCTGGTGGGCTACAACGCCCGCCGCGCCGCGCTGGCCGTCATCAGTGTGTTCCTGCAACGCATGGCGCCGTTCGACCTGCGAGTGGTCGATTTTTCGGTGCTGACGCTCATCGCGCACAACCCCGGCATCACTTCGCGCCAACTGTGCCAGGCGCTCGACATCCTTCCGCCCAACCTGGTGGGCATGGTCAAACAGTTGGAAAAACGGGGCTTGCTCGAAAAGCGAAGCCACCCGACCGACCGCCGCGCCCAGGGCCTGCACCTCACCGAAGCGGGTACCGCCTTGCAGGCCGAAACCCAGGCCGTGGTGGCCTCGCTGGAGTCGGAATCCATCACCCACCTGACCGAAGGCGAGCGAGCCACCCTGCTGCAATTGCTGCGCAAGGTTTACCGGCCCGGGCGCGACTGAGCCACCCGCCTGCAAAAAAATCCGGGGGCCGGGCTTGAAACCCTGCCCTGCGCCCCAAGCTACGCGTCAATTTTCGTTCTTCAACGCCAAGCCGACATGCAAGACCAGAACCCCACCTACGAGAACCCACAACCGTCCGTGGAAGCCGAGGCCGCCGCCGCAGCCCAGCAGGCCGACGCTGCCGCCACCCAGTTGAACGAGCTGGAAACACTGAAAGCCCAGAACGCCGACCTGGCCGAGCAGTACCTGCGCGCCAAGGCCGAGGTGGAGAACATGCGCCGCCGCACCGA
>CAZGDZ010000024.1:0-5266 GCA_964524855.1 uncultured Macromonas sp. | reverse complement strand
AAGTTCGCGGTGGAAGGCTTTGCCGAAAGCCTGCTGCCGGTGCTGGACAGCCTGGAAGCTGGCCTCGCCATTCAAGAAGCCTCGGTGCAGCAAATCCGCGAAGGCGCCGAAGCCACCTTGAAGCAACTGCAAAGCGCGCTCAGCCGCAACAAGGTGCTGCCGATCGCCCCCGCCGCTGGGGAAAAATTCGACCCCCACCATCACCAGGCCATCAGCATGGTGCCGGCCGATCAGGAGGCCAACACCGTGGTGGCCGTGCTGCAAAAAGGCTATTCCATCAGCGAGCGCGTGCTGCGCCCGGCCCTGGTCACCGTGACCGCCCCCAAATAAGTCGAGGCGCGGGTTTTCACGCATCAGCGGCTCTTGAAAACCCGCCCGACAACCACACATTCATCACAATTCGGTCATTTTCAGACCTTCAAGATTCGTCAGGAGTAACACATGGGCAAGATCATCGGTATCGACCTGGGCACCACCAACTCGTGCGTAGCCATCATGGAAGGCAACACCACGCGCGTGATTGAAAACAGCGAAGGCGCGCGCACCACGCCTTCCATCATCGCGTACCAGGAAGACGGCGAAATTCTGGTGGGCGCCTCCGCCAAGCGCCAGGCTGTCACCAACCCCAAAAACACGGTGTACGCCGCCAAGCGCCTGATCGGCCGCAAGTTCACCGAAAAAGAGGTGCAAAAGGACATCGACCTGATGCCCTACACCATCAGCGCGGCCGACAACGGCGACGCCTGGATTGAAGTGCGCGGTCAAAAGCTGGCCCCGCCGCAGATCAGCGCCGAAGTGCTGCGCAAAATGAAGAAAACCGCCGAGGACTACCTGGGCGAGACCGTGACCGAAGCCGTCATCACCGTGCCGGCCTACTTCAACGACGCGCAACGCCAGGCCACCAAGGACGCCGGCCGCATCGCCGGCTTGGATGTGAAACGCATCATCAACGAACCCACCGCGGCGGCCCTGGCCTTTGGCCTGGACAAAGCGGGCAAGGGTGACCGCAAGATCGCGGTGTACGACCTGGGTGGCGGTACCTTCGACGTGTCCATCATCGAAATCGCCGATGTCGATGGCGAAAAGCAGTTCGAAGTGCTGTCCACCAACGGCGATACCTTCCTGGGCGGTGAAGACTTCGACCAGCGCATCATCGACTACATCATTGCCGAGTTCAAGAAAGAACAAGGCGTGGACCTCACCAAAGACGTGCTGGCCCTGCAGCGCCTGAAGGAAGCCGCTGAAAAGGCCAAGATCGAGCTGTCCAACAGCGCGCAGACCGACGTCAACCTGCCCTACATCACCGCCGACGCCACCGGCCCCAAGCACCTGAACATCAAGCTGACCCGCGCCAAGCTGGAAAGCCTGGTAGACGAACTGATCGAGCGCACCATCGCCCCCTGTCGCACCGCCATCAAGGACGCCGGCGTGAGCGTGAGCGACATTGACGACGTGATCCTGGTCGGTGGCATGAGCCGCATGCCCAAGGTGCAGGAAAAGGTGAAAGAGTTCTTCGGCAAAGAGCCGCGCAAGGACGTGAACCCCGACGAAGCCGTGGCCGTGGGCGCCGCGATTCAGGGCCAGGTGCTGGGCGGCGACCGCACCGACGTGCTGCTGCTGGACGTGACCCCGCTGTCTCTGGGCATTGAGACCATGGGCGGTGTCATGACCAAGATGATCACCAAGAACACCACCATCCCGACCAAGTTCGCGCAGACCTTCTCCACCGCCGACGACAACCAGCCGGCCGTGACGATCAAGGTGTTCCAAGGCGAGCGCGAGATGGCCGCTGGCAACAAGCTGCTGGGCGAGTTCAACCTGGAAGGCATCCCGCCGGCCCCGCGCGGCATCCCGCAAATTGAAGTGTCGTTCGACATTGACGCCAACGGCATCCTGCACGTGGGCGCCAAGGACAAGGGCACCGGCAAGGAAAACAAGATCACCATCAAAGCCAACTCGGGCCTGACCGAGGAGGAAATCCAGAAGATGGTGAAGGACGCCGAGCTGAATGCCGCCGAAGACAAGAAGAAAGTGGAACTGGTGCAGTCCCGCAACCAGGCCGACGCGCTGGTGAGCTCGGTGCGCAAGAGCCTGACCGAGTACGGCGACAAGCTGGACGCGGGCGAAAAGGACAAGATCGAAGCAGCCATCAAGGACGTGGAAGAAGCCGTCAAGGGCGACGACAAAGAAGCCATTGAAGCCAAGACCAACGAGCTGATGACCACCAGCCAGAAACTGGGTGAGAAAATGTACGCCGACATGCAGGCCAGCCAGGCTGCAGCCGGGGCCGCTGGCGCGGCGGGTGCCGAAGGTGCCCAGCAGTCCACCGGTGGCAACAGCCGCCCGGCCGACGACGATGTGGTCGATGCCGAAGTGAAGGAAGTCAAGAAAGACTGATGACGGTGCAGCAGCGCCCTTCCCGGGTGCCGCCTGAGCTTCGCCGCCGCGTCCGGGCACCCAGGTGACCGGCGCGGCGTTTGCACTCAACCCGCAACCTTGTAGTGACATGGCCAAACGAGACTTTTACGAAATCCTGGGCGTGGCCAAGAACGCCAGCGACGACGACATCAAAAAGGCGTATCGCAAGCTGGCGATGAAGCACCACCCTGACCGCAACCAGGGGGACAAAGCCAAGGAAGCCGAAGAGAAGTTCAAAGAAGCCAAAGAGGCCTACGAAATGCTGAGCGACCCGCAAAAGCGCGCCGCTTACGACCAGTACGGCCACGCCGGGGTGGACCCCAACATGCGCGGCGGCCCCGGTGGCGCCGAAGGGTTTGGCGGCTTCTCCGAAGCGTTCGGCGACATTTTTGGCGACATTTTTGGCGGCCAACGGGGCGGCGGCCGGGGCCGGCAGGTGTACCGTGGCAACGACCTGTCGTACGCCATGGAAATCAACCTGGAAGAGGCGGCGCACGGCAAGGACGCGCAAATCCGCATTCCGAGCTGGGAAGACTGCGACAGCTGCAAAGGCAGCGGCGCCAAGCCCGGCACCAGCGTCAAAACCTGCCCGAGCTGCAACGGTAACGGCGTGGTGCAAATGCGCCAGGGCTTCTTCAGTGTGCAGCAAACCTGTCCGCACTGTCACGGCAGCGGCAAGATCATCCCCGAGCCCTGCACCAGTTGCAACGGCCAAGGCAAGCTGAAAAAGCACAAGACGCTGGAAATCAAGATTCCATCGGGCATCGACGATGGCATGCGCATCCGCTCGGCCGGCAACGGCGAACCGGGGCGCAACGGTGGCCCGGCGGGCGACCTGTTCATCGAAATCCGCATTCGCAAGCACGACATTTTCGAGCGCGATGGCGACGACCTGCACTGCCAGGTGCCGGTGAGCGTGACCACGGCGGCGCTGGGCGGCGAAATTGCGGTGCCCACGCTGGGCGGCAAGGCCACCATCGACATCCCTGAAGGTACGCAGCACGGCAAAACCTTCCGCCTGCGCGGGCGTGGGGTCAAGGGCGTGCGGGCCAGTTACCCGGGCGACCTGTACTGCCACATTGCGGTGGAAACGCCGGTCAAGCTGACCGAGCACCAACGCAAGCTGCTGCGCGAGCTGGAAGAGTCGTTCCAAAAAGGCGGCCACAAACACAGCCCCAACGACAAGGGCTGGTTCGAAAAGGCCAAAGCCTTCTTCAGTTGACGGCGGTGGACAGCGCCTCGGTGCGGTGCGCCGGGCGCTCCCAGCCCTGCGCCGGGTCGTCTTCGGCACGCACCTCTATCACCGGCGGCATGGCCGACTGAATGGCCCCAAAAATCGTGGCAAACGCCACGTCTGCGGCATCGCGCCCGGTGCCTATGCGGATAAAACCCATCGGAATGGCGGTGCCCGACGGATCGAACAGGTACCAGCGGTGGCCCAGGTACACCTCCACGTAGGCGTGGAAGTCGGGCGGGCCCAGGGCCGGGTCGGCGCCGTAGTCGGTGCCGGTCACGAAGCGCGCCGGGATGTTCAGCGCCCGGCACAGCGCGATGAACAGGTGAGCAAAGTCGCGGCACACGCCCATGCGGTCGCGCAAGGTGTCCAATGCCGAGGTGCCGGAATGGCTGGTGTTGGGCGTGAACTTGACCTGCTCGCGCACCCAGGCCTGCACCGCCAATACCCGCGCATACCCCTGCGGCAAAGCGCCGAACAGGCCCATCACGGTCGCACCCAATGCGTCCGACGGGCAGTAGCGGCTGGGATACAGGTAAGGCAACACGGTGGCCGGCAACTGCGCCACCGGAATTTCAGCGACTTCGGCTGGGGGCTGCACATGGTGACGCACATCCACCGTGCAACGGTAGTCCACAGCCAGCCAACCGGGCGGCGCCTTCAGGCGCAGCAGGCGGTTGTGGGTCACAGGGTCCACATAGTCCTGCGTGTACCAGAACGGTTGCAGGCTCAGCTGCTCCGACACCACGCGCTGCTGCGCCGTGTGGGCGGCCTGGAGGTTGAACACAAAGTCTGCGCCTTGCAGACCCACGTCGTAGCACAAACGAATGTGCGTGTGAGTACGGACCATCCATGCATTAGGTCACAGAAATGCCCCCGCAACCGGGCCGCGCCGGATTTATTCGCACCGCATCCCGCCCGGGCGAGCGCGTCATGGGCATACCCCCTGCTGAGCCTGCCGGCTCTGGGGCACAATGGCCAAAAAAGGAGACTGCCGTGAGCGTGAACATCACCTTTCTGGGCGGTGCCGGCACCGTCACCGGCTCCAAGTTTTTGGTGCAGTTCGAAGGCCAACGCCTGCTGGTGGACTGCGGGCTGTTCCAGGGTTACAAAGTGCTGCGGCTGCGCAACCGGGTGCCCCTGCCCTTCGAACCCAACCACTTGGGCGCCGTCATCCTCACACATGCGCACCTGGACCACAGCGGCTACTTGCCCTTGCTGGTGAAGGAAGGCTTCAAAGGCAAAGCCTGGTGCACACCCGGCACGCGCGACCTGTGCGAAATTCTGCTGCCCGACAGCGGCCACATTCAAGAAGAAGACGCGGCCTACGCCAACCGGCACGGATTCTCCAAACACAGCCCAGCGCTGCCGCTGTACACGGTGGACGATGCGCACCGCTGCCTCAAGCACCTGCACGCAGTGCCACCGCTGCACGAATTTGAACCCATCCGTGGCTGGAAGGCGCGTTTTTACGGCGCCGGGCACATCCTGGGCGCGTCGTCGCTGCTGGTGGAGGTGGGTGGAAAGAAGCTGCTGTTCTCGGGCGATCTGGGGCGGCCGGACGACCTCATCATGCTGCCGCCCGACCCGCCACCCGCTGCCGATGCGGTGATC
>CAZGDZ010000023.1:11702-12762 GCA_964524855.1 uncultured Macromonas sp. | reverse complement strand
TGGGCGGCCCATTTGGAGGAAGGGGCTCGCTGTGAGTACATGGGATTGGCAGGTGTTCTGCAAGGACACCATTGACGGTGAAGTGGTGCCGCGTTGCTTTGGGCAAGGCGGTGATGTCACCTATCTGGACTGGATGTTGTCCGCTTGGGGGTGGACGCTGAGCGTGGCGTTGTTGGCGCTGGTGGTGGCGCTGTTGTTGGGCAGCTTGATGGGCATTTTGCGCACGGCTCCCAGCCGTGGGCTGGTGGCCTTGGGCAACATTTGGACGGAGTTGTTTCGCAACATTCCACTGTTGGTGCAAGTGTTCATTTGGTACCACGTCATACCGGCGCTGTTCCCGGTACTCAAAGGCGTGCCCAGCTTTATTCTGGTGGTGATGGCCTTGGGCTTCTTCACCTCTGCCCGGATTGCAGAACAGGTGAAAGCGGGCATTCAAAGTTTGCCCAAAGGTCAGCGTTATGCCGGGCTGGCACTCGGCTTGACCCTGCCGCAGACCTACCGCTTCGTGCTGCTCCCCATGGCATTTCGCATCGTCATTCCGCCGCTGACCAGCGAAAGCATGAACATCATCAAAAACTCGTCGGTCGCGTTTGCGGTGTCGATCGCCGAGTTGACGATGTTTGCCATGCAAGCGCAAGAAGAAACCTCGCGCGGCGTTGAAATTTACCTCGCCGTTACAGCGCTTTACTTTGCATCGGCTTTCGTCATCAACCGACTGGCGTTGATGATCGAACACAAAGTTCGCGTGCCCGGCATGGTGGGAGGCCACTGAGATGACCTTGGATTTTTCATTCCTCGATTGGGGTGTGGTCTCGGACTTCGTCCTCAAAGGCTTGGTGTTTTCAGTCCAGTTGACACTGGTTGCCATGGTGGGGGGCATTGCCCTGGGCACCGTACTGGCTTTGATGCGCTTGTCCAGCAAGAAATGGTTGTCTGCGCCCGCCGCCTTTTATGTGAACACACTGCGATCCATTCCTTTGGTGATGGTGATTCTGTGGTTCTTCCTGCTGATACCCATGGTGATCGGACGCCCCATGGGCGCGGAGTTGTCCGCCATCAT
>CAZGDZ010000023.1:0-11692 GCA_964524855.1 uncultured Macromonas sp. | reverse complement strand
TGTTTTCGAGGCGGCCTATTTTTCTGAAATCATGCGGGCCGGCATACAAAGTGTGCCCAAGGGTCAGGTGTACGCCGGTTATGCAGTGGGCATGACGTACCGTCAAACCATGCAACTGGTCGTACTGCCCCAGGCTTTCCGCAACATGTTGCCGGTGTTGCTGACCCAGACCATCATTTTGTTCCAGGACACCTCCTTGGTGTATGCGATTGGCGCCTACGACCTGCTCAAAGGTTTTGAGGTGGCCGGTAAAAACTTCAACCGCCCGGTCGAGACCTACCTGGTGGCTGCTCTCGTCTATTTCGTCATTTGCTTCTCTCTGTCGATGCTGGTTCGCAGCCTGCAGAAGAAGATCGCCATCATTCGCTGAAGGGGTTCGAGCCGTGATCCAGATTCAAAATGTTTCCAAATGGTATGGCCAGTTTCAGGTGCTGACCGATTGCACCACCTCCATTCAAAAGGGTGAGGTCGTGGTGGTGTGTGGACCTTCGGGTTCGGGCAAATCGACGTTGATCAAAACCGTGAACGCCTTGGAGCCCTTCCAGAAAGGCGATATCGTGGTGGATGGTGTCTCCATCGCCGACCCCAAAACCGACTTGCCCAAACTGCGCAGCCGCGTGGGTATGGTGTTTCAGCACTTTGAGTTGTTTCCCCACCTGTCGGTGACAGAGAATCTCACCTTGGCGCAGGTGCGGGTGTTGGGGCGCAAGCCTGACGATGCCAAAGCCCGAGGTTTGAAAATGCTGGACCGCGTGGGCCTCATGGCACACAAAGACAAGTTTCCGGGCCAGCTGTCCGGTGGGCAACAGCAGCGCGTGGCCATTGCTCGGGCCCTGAGCATGGACCCCATCGTCATGCTGTTTGACGAGCCGACCAGCGCACTGGACCCCGAGATGGTGGGTGAAGTGCTGGACGTGATGGTGCAATTGGCCCATGAAGGCATGACCATGATGTGCGTGACGCACGAAATGGGCTTTGCCAAGCGCGTCAGCCACCGAGTCATCTTCATGGACAAAGGGCACATCGTCGAGGACTGTGCGAAGGACGAGTTTTTTGGCAATCCAGACGCCCGTTCGCCCCGCGCCAAGGATTTCCTCAGCAAAATTCTGCAGCACTGATCACGCGGAGCTTTCATGCGTTTGACCATTCAGTCGATCGCCGCACGCTTGATGTTCGGCTTTGGGGGCTTGCTGCTCGCGCTCGTGGTGGTGGCGGCCTTGGCTCAGCTGTCGGCCCGTGCTGTTGCGCACCAGATGCAAACCGTCACCGGCATCAATGCCACCAAGACGCGGTTGGCCAACGAGATGCTGGGCAGTGTGAACGCCATGGGCATTCACAGCCGTTCCGTGGTCATGCTGGATGAGGTGGATGCCGCCCGTTCGGTGGAGCACAGCCAGCTTTTCAGCGCTGCTTGGGCGCAGTATCAGCGTCAGGCTGAAGCGTTGGCAGATGTTTTGGCGCAGGCGCCGCAAGACGCGCAGGAGCAAACGCTGTGGGCCGAGATTGAACGCATAGGCCAGCAAACTGGCCCACAACTGCAAGAGGCTGTGCAGCAAACCTTGGACGGCGATGCCGTTTCCGCCAACATGACGCTGATGGTGCGGGTGGCGCCTGGCGAGAAAGCCTGGAACCAGAAGCTTGCGGAATGGGTGTCTTTGCAATACCAGCGCAACAGCGCAGCCACTGCCGAAGCCGAGGCCGTGCATCGGCAAGCTTCTGTGACAGGCGGCGTGGTGGTGGCGGTTGCCCTGTTGCTGGGCGGCGTGGTGGCTTGGCGTGTGACTCAGAGTGTTGTGCGTCCGGTGGGGCATGCGGTGGCGGTCGCAGAGCAGATTGCGGCGGGTGACTTGTCGTCTCAAATTCAGGTGCATGGGCAAGGTGAATTGGGCCGTTTGCTGGAGGCTGTTGCTGCCATGCAGGGGCGGCTGCGTTCGCTGGTGGGGCAGATTCAGCAAAGTGCTGAGGCGATTGAGTCGTCCACCCGTGAGGTGGCTGGTGCCACGATGGATTTGAGCAACCGCACGGAAACCGCTGCACATGACTTGCAAGAAGCGAGTCACCACCTGGAAGGTCTGAGCCAAACCGTCAGCCTCAGCTCAGCGGCCACTCAGCATGCCAGCCAACTGGCGGGTAGCGCCTCGCAAACGGCTGCACGCAGTGGCGATGTGATTCGGCAAGTGGTCGCGCGCATGAGTGACATTCATGCGAGCGCGAGTCGGATATCAGACATCATTGGCGTGATAGACGGCATCGCGTTTCAGACCAACATCCTGGCGCTGAACGCTGCGGTGGAGGCGGCCCGTGCGGGGGAGCAAGGTCGTGGCTTTGCGGTTGTGGCTGGTGAGGTGCGCAGCCTTGCGCAACGCAGCGCCCATGCGGCCAAGGAGATCAAAGATTTGATTGGTGCGAGCTCTGCACACGTGGAATCAGGCAGCCAAATGGTCAGTGAGGCAGGCAACACCATTGCACAATTGGTGAGTGCTGTGCAAGAAGTGGTGGCCATTGTGAGTCAAATGGCTGATACCGCTCAAACGCAGGGCCAACGCATCGGTCAGGTGGTGCAAACCGTCTCGCACTTGGACGCAGCCATGCAACAAAATGCGGCCATGGTGGAGCAGAGTGCGGCTGCCACTGATAACGTGAGGGAGCAAGCCGTGGCGCTGGCCGTTCAGGTGCGCCACTTCAAACTTTGAGGAGTGTGATATCCGCAACTTCGCCACTTGGACCTTGCGTCTTGTGACCAAGTGGCATGCCGTGCGCATGTTTCGTGGCGGGGCCTTGTTCGTGCTGTTGCTGGTTGCCATGGCTGTGGCAGCGCTGGCTGTTTTCCAGCGCAGCATGCAGCATGGAGCCGCGGCGTTGAAGGCCAGTTCCAACACCCGCCTGGATTTGTTTGCCTCGGTGGTGGAGGCTCGGGTTCGGCGGCTGGAGCCCATACCCGCCACGGTGGGGTTGCACCCTGCAGTGGTTCGCTTGTTGCGTGAGCCCAGCCCTGGTCACGCCGCTGCTGCTGCGGATTACCTGACCCGCTTGAATGCTCATCTTGGCAGCACTGCGGTGTTTGTGCTCGATGTTCAAGGCGTGGTGAGTGCATCCAGCAATACGTCACAGGACGACGACAGCCTGCTGGGGCGCGCGGTGAGCGAGCGGCCGTACTTCTTGGAGTCTCTGGCGGGGCGCTCCACCCGTCATTTCGCCATTGGCAGTGGTGGCCAGCCGGGCTATTTTGCAGCTCATCCCATCTACGACGGATCCAGTGTCATTGGTGTAGCCGCCATCAAAATTGGCTTGGACTCCTTGGTCCGAACTTGGTCCACGCTCAGCGCCCCAGCACTCGTTGTGGATGCCAATCAGGTCGTGATCCTGTCCTCCCAGCTTGCGTGGCGCTACACCGCCATGACCCCACTGAGTCCCGAGCAGCGGGTGGATTTGCAGTTGTCGCGCATTTACGGTGATGTGCGGTTAAGTGACTTCCCGTTGCCTTTGGCTTTGAGCCTGGATGAGGAAAGCCAGGAGCTGCAAGGCTTTCTGGCGATGGATGATCGCGCCGCAACCACCTCTGCCGATCTGGCACCCAGCGCGGCTGGCTACCTGGTGCTGGGGCGAGCCCTGGATGGCATGGATTGGCGCGTGCTCACCTTCAGCAACCTGGCAGGGGTGCGTCAGCAAGCGCTGGCCGATGCGGCGGGCGGCGCCTTGGGGGTGCTTGCGCTGGCTCTGTTGGCGTTGTATGTGGCTCAACGACGCCGCAATGAACGTCAAAAGCAGCTGGCCAAAGCTTTGCTGGAACAGGCCAACGCCGACTTGGAGGCTCAGGTGAGCCTGCGCACCCAGGAGTTGACCGACGCGGTGAAACGCCTGGCCTTGGAGGTGACGGAGCGCAGGCAAACCGAGAGCAACCTTCGCGAAGCTCAGGATGAGCTGGTGCACGCAGGCAAGATGGCTGTGTTGGGTCAACTGGCCGCCAGCATTACCCATGAGCTGACCCAGCCGCTGGGCGGCATACGCACCTTGTCTGGTAACGCTGCCGAGTTTGTGCGCAGGGGTCGATCCGAGACCGCGTTGGATAACCTGCAGATCGTCTCTCAGTTGGTGGACCAGATGGCGGGCATCATTGAGCCCTTGAAGGGCTTTTCGCGCAAGTCGGTGGCACGCCCTGAAGCCGTGGATCCTGCCCATGTTCTGGCCCGCGCCTTGTTTCTGTTTCAGTGGCGCTTGGACAACGAGCATGTCACGGTGGATAACCAATGCCTGCCTGGTGTGTGGTCGGTATGGTGCGATGCCAACCGCTTGCAGCAAGTACTGGTCAATTTGGTCAGCAACGCCCTGGATGCCATGCGCGACACAGGCAATAGACGTCTCAGCTTGTACGTTCGGCGTGACCCCGAACAAGGCATGCTCAGCGTGCACGTGCAGGACAACGGCAAGGGTTTGACGGACGCCGATCTTGCTCACATGTTTCAGCCCTTTTACACCACCAAATCTCACGGCGCCGGCCTTGGCCTTGGGTTGGTGATTTGTCGGGACATTGCGGCAGAATTCGGTGGAGACCTGCAGGCCACTCAGGCGCCCGAAGGGGGCGCCTGTTTCGTGCTTCGCATCCCGATGAAGCCCCCTGCCGTTGACACTGAGAATCCATTACCCCCATGAACGCTCCACTGACCGTGTATCTGGTTGAAGACGATGCCTCAGTGCGTTTAGGCTGTGTGCAAGCATTGCAGCTGGCGGACATGAACGTGAAGGCGTTTGACCGAGCCGAGGCTTTTCTGCCCTTGCTGCGTCCAGGCTTGGACGGCGTGGTGGTCACAGACATGCGCTTGCCTGGGGCCGATGGCATGGCTGTCATCGCCGAAGTGCGCGAGATGGACCCAGACATCCCGGTGATCATGATCACCGGGCACGGAAATGTGGAGCTGGCGGTGGAGGCCATGCGCCACGGCGCCTACGATTTCATCACCAAACCGTTCTCGCCAGAACGCCTGATCGAGGTGGTGCAACGCGCGCTTGAAAAATGCCGTCTGACGCTGGAAGTGGCCCATCTACGACGGGCCTTGTCTCTGAGCGAGGGTTTGGAAGGGCGCCTGGTTGGCCATGCACCCGCCATCCGACGGGTACGGCAAATGGTGCTGGACCTGGCCGACTCACCGGTCGATGTGCTCATTCGCGGAGAAACCGGGACGGGTAAAGAGGTGGTGGCTCGCGCTTTGCACGACTATTCCAACCGTGCACAGGCTCCCTACGTCGCGCTCAATTGTGGCGGACTGCCCGACACGTTGCTGGACAGTGAGTTGTTCGGGCACGAACCCGGGGCCTTCACTGGCGCGCAAAAGCGTCGCATTGGCCGGATAGAGCACGCACACGGTGGCACCTTGTTCCTGGACGAGTTGGAAAGCATGCCCATGGGGGTGCAGGTCAAATTGTTGCGGGTGCTGCAAGAGCGGGCCATCGAGCGGCTGGGCTCCAACCAGACTGTGCCTGTGAGTGTTCGGGTGGTGGCTGCCACCAAGGACGACCTGCTGGTCAAGGCTGGGCAGGGGCAGTTTCGTGCCGACTTGGTGTACCGGCTGAATGTGGTCAATATTGAATTGCCGCCGTTGCGCGAGCGCAGGGACGATATTCCCATGCTGTTGGAGCATTTTTTGCTGCTTGCGGCCAGCCGGTTTGGCCGCTCCCAGCCCACCGTGACTGGCGCTCAACTGCAACGCCTGATGCAGCACGATTGGCCAGGCAATTTACGCGAGTTGCGCAACGTGGCGGACGCGCTGGTGTTGGGCGTTGAGCCCCAATGGTTGGCGCCCTCGCCCGCAGGTTCAGCGGCAGACACACCGTCGCTGACAGAATGGGTGGAGCGATTCGAACGAGGGTTGATCGCAGACGCCTTGCAGCGCCACGGTGGCAATGTGGCGCAGTCCGCGCTGGCGTTGAAAGTGCCCAAAACCACGCTCGCGGACAAAATTCGCAAGCACGGATTGGGCCGAGGCCCGGTTTAGAACGGAATGTCGTCGTCCATGTCGTCGAACCCGCTGGATGGCGCGGGGGCCGGAGCCCGCTGCGGCGCCGGGCGGGGCGCTGCAGCCGGTGGGCGAGCCATGGCCGGGGCCGCCGCGCGGGGTGCGTAGCCCCCGCCGCCGCCTTCGTCCATGCTCTGGCCACCCATGCCTTCGCGGCCACCCAGCAATTGCAGCTCGGTCGCAATGATGTCCACTGTGTTTTTCTCGATACCCGATTGGTCGGTGTATTTGCCGTACTTCAGGCGGCCTTCCACGTAGATGGGACGGCCCTTTTTCACGTATTCGCCGGCAATTTCCGCCAAACGGTCGTAAAACGTCACGCGGTGCCATTGGGTGTCCTCCACCGTTTCGCCACTGTTGCGGTCTTTGCGGCGGCTGGTGGTGGCCACGCTCACGTTGGCCACGGCCTGGCCCGAGGGCAGGTAACGGATCTCGGGGTCGCGGCCGCAGTTGCCGACGAGGATGACTTTGTTGACGGATGCCATGGCGTAAGGGGCCCTCTCTAGCGTTGTCTGAAAAGAACAGCGATTGTCCAACATTTGCCGGCCAGGGCCCAACACCGCCCAGCCGGCCACGGGGGCTTTTACACTCTGCCCATGCCCCGCTCGCCACAGCCCGACTTTCTGGAAAACCTGCGCCACGAAGTGGCCAACGGCCGACACTGGCTGGACCGGGTGGTGGTGATCGGTTTTGCGGTGCTGGCCGGTTTGGCGGTGGTGGTGTTCACCTGGCTGTACGACGCCGCGTTCGACCAGTTCAGTGACTTGCAAAGCCGCCACTGGTGGCTGCCGCTGTTGTGGACGCCGACCATCACCGCCCTGGTGGTGTGGCTGTTGCGGCGTTGGGCGCCGGGGGCCGGAGGCTCGGGCGTGCCGCAGACCCTGGTGGCGCTGGAGCCGCGACTGCCCCGTGAACAACGCCACCGCTTCATTTCGCTCAAGCTCTCGCTGGCCAAGGTGCTGGGTGTGTCGGGCGGCGTGCTGGCGGGCTTGTCCATCGGGCGGCAGGGGCCGTCGGTGCAGGTGGCGGCGGGGGTCATGCATCACGCGCGGCGCTACTTGTCGCCAGCCACCACCATTTCCGACCGGGAGTTGCTGGTGGCCGGCGGTGCGGCCGGCATCGCGGCGGCGTTCAACACGCCGTTGGGTGGCATCGTGTTTGCGATCGAAGAGCTGTCGCGCCGCCTGGAGCAGCGCAGCAGCGGCCTGATGTTGGCGGCCATCGTGGTCTCGGGGCTGGTGTCGGTCTCGGTGTTCGGCAACCTGTCGTACTTTGGGCGGGTCAGCATTCAGGTGGTGTCTTGGGCCGACCTGTTCTGGCCTGGTCTGCTGATTGCACTGGCCTGCGGGTTGATGGGGGGGCTGCTGTCGCGCCTGATGCTGGTGTCCTTCACCGGTTTGCCCGACCGCATTTGCGCCCTGCGCCGGGCCCACCCGGTGCGTTTTGCCGCCTTGTGCGGCCTGGGTGTGGCGATCATCGGCGTGGTGTCGGACGGTGCCATCAATGGCGGCGGACACCACCATGTGCGCGAGTTGCTGGCGCTGGACTCGCTGGAGGAACACACGCCGCTGCTGTTTTCCGGGTTGAAGTTCATCGCCTCGTGGTGGTCGGCCTGGTCGGGCGTGCCGGGCGGCATATTTGGGCCCAGCCTGTCGCTGGGGGCCGGGGTGGGTGCCGACGTGGCCTGGCTCACCGATTCGCGCCAGGTGCAGGCGCTGATCGCGATCGGCATGGCGGGCTTTCTGGCGGCCGTCACGCAAACGCCCATCACCGCGATGATCATCGTGATGGAGATGACCGACGGTCACAACATGGTGCTGAGCCTGATGGGCAGTGCCCTGGTGGCCAGTCTGGTGTCTCGCATGATCAGCCGTCCGCTGTACAGCACCATGGCGGAGCTGATGTGGACGCACGCGGTGCGCGTCAACCCTGCGGCAAGCCCGAAGGTGGTGGCTGAACCGCCGGCTGCGCCGCCGGACGCGGCACCCGCATCGGCCACGCCACCACCAGCCACACCACACTCAGGGCCGCACACGCCATGAACAAGCCGGTGCTGCCGGTCTGTCGCACCAGCCAGCCACCCGCCGCACCGCCGACGAAAAAACCGACCGATTGCAGCGTGTTGTACACCCCCAGCGCAGCGCCCCGCGCGTGGGCCGGTGCCAAGCGGGATGCCAGGCTGGGCTGGCTCGCTTCCAGGGTGTTGAAGCCCAAGAAAAACAGGAACAACCCGATGCCCAGTACCGTCAGTGACGGTGTGTGTTGCGCGCTCCAGGCGAACGTGAGTTGCACCACCAAAATGAGGCTGATGGCGAACAGGAACACCGCGCGCAGGTGGCCGCGCCGTTCCAGCCGGAACAGCACCCCACCCATGACCACCAGGGAGCCCACCAGCGCCAACAGGTAAACCACCCAGTGCCGGTCGGCCGTCAGGCCCGCCTGCACCAGCAGCGCGGGCACCGCCATCCACATCGCCAGTTGCACCGCGTGCAGCACGAACACGCCCAGGTCCAGCCGCAGCAGGCCGGCGTGGCGCAGCACCTCGCGCAGACCCTGGCGACCGGCGTCGCGGTGCACCTTGGGCTCGGGCGGCACCACCCAGGCCACCACCGCCATGCCGGTCAGGGCCAGGCCGGCCGTCAGCCAGAACAGGCCCGACAGGCCGATCTGAGCCGCCAGCACCGGCGCCAGCACCAGCGACAGCGCAAACATCAACGCGATGCTGATGCCGACCAGCGCCATCGCCTTGGTGCGCACCTCGTCGCGGGTCACGTCCGCCAAAAATGCGGTGATGGCGGCCGAAATGGCGCCCGCGCCTTGCAAGGCGCGGCCCAGCGTCAGCAGGTCCAGCGTTGGCGCCCAGGCGGCGATCGCGCTGCCGGCCACGAACAAGGCCAGGCCCGCCAGAATGACCCGCTTGCGGCCAAAGCGGTCCGACGCCATGCCCAGTGGAATTTGCAGCAGCGCCTGCGTCAGGCCGTATATGCCCATGGCCAGGCCCACGCGGGCCGGGTCGTCACCCCCGGGGTATTTGACCGCCTCCAGCGCAAACACCGGCAGCACCAGGAACAGCCCCAGCATGCGCAGCGCAAAGATGGCCGCCAGCGACACGCTGGCGCGCCGCTCGGCGGGGGTCATGTGGTGGGCGTTGGGCGAGGGGGGGGCAGAGGACACGCGGATACCGGCAGGGGGAACGCAAAGGCGCTATTGTCCCCCAAGCGCCGTCAGCCGTTGCTCAACGCACTGCGATAGGCCCCGCAGCCGATCAGCAGTTCGTCGTTCAGGCCCACCACGTACGACGATTTGGCGCGGATGGCGCCAGTTTGCAGGTTGATGATGTTGTACTCCACCCAGCCGCCGCCGTTGTCAGCGCGGTACCAGGCGTCTTGCAGCAGCTTGTCGGCGTTCAGGCCAGGGGCGTCGTGCAGGCGGGTGTTGGCGCGGGCCTTGTCCATGCCCATGACGTGGTACTTGCCTTGGCGGTCGAACACAAAAATGTACAGATCGCGGTCGATGAAGTGGCCGTTTTTGTCGTAGAAGTCGTCGCAAGCGCGGTTGTAGCCCACCGCTTTGATGTGGTCCAGCGCGCGTTGCACCAGCCCATAAGCCTCGTCTGCGGTGCCTTGGCGCAGTTTCATGTGCTTGACGGCGGCGTCGAGTTCGTCGGTTCGCTCCATCAGGCGGGCCGCACGGTGGGTGGTTCGTTCCACCATGGCCGAGTTTTCGTAGGTCACCGCGTCCAGGTCGCCGACGGCTTGCACCACCTCCGACAGCGCGGTGCTTTGCGACGAACTGGCCGAAGCCATGACCGAAATGCGCGAGGAAATGTCGCGGATGCCTTGCACCAATCGGTCCATCACCTGGCTGACCGAGCCGATTTCGCTGACCGTGTTTTGCACCCGCCCGGTGGATTCTGCGATGAGCTGGCGCACTTCGCTGGCCGCCGACTGGCTGCGCTGCGCGAGGTTGCGCACTTCGGCCGCCACCACCGCAAAACCCCGGCCCTGCTCGCCCGCGCGTGCGGCTTCCACCGCCGCGTTCAGTGCCAGAATGTTGGTTTGGAACGCGATGCTGTCGATGGTGCCGATGATCTCGGTCATGCGCTGCGACGTGCTTTGCAACGTACCCATGCCTGCCATGGTCTTGTGCATCAGGGTGCCGGCTTCTTCGGTCTGGTGGTGGAGCTGGCCAGAAACGACACTGACTTCCTGTGCGGCGGCGGAGTTTTCATTCACCGTTTCAGCCACTTGGCGCACGTTGGCGGTGGTTTCTTCCAGACTGGCGGCTTGCGACTGGGTGCGGCCCGAGAGCGATTGGCTGTCGTCCACCAGTTGTTTGCCCACATGGCCCAGCACGGCGGCAGCGCTGCGCACGTCGGCTACCAGTTCGGACAGGGAGCTCAGCATGGCCTGGAATTTCTGGCCGATCATGGCCATTTCGTCGCGGCCGGGCAGGGTGACTTGTGCCGTCAGGTCGCCGCCCCGAGCTTGTTCCATGGCCTGGGCCAAAAAATGCAGGCCGCCCACGGTGGCCCGGTAAAACGCGATCATGCCGTAGGTCAGCAGCAGCACGGCCGCCACGCCCAGGCCAGCCACCCACTGCACGGTCCGCAGGCTGTTTTTCGCGCGGGCTTCCAGCAAGCCACGCAACTGCTGACTGGCGGTCCGGCCGAAAGCCACCTGGGCTTCAATCGCTTTGGTGCCTTCGGCAAAAAACTGCGCTGAGTCCCCCATCAGCATGCCCGAGCCCAGCGTGGTGCCTGCCATGGCCGAAAAGGCCTGCGTGCGCTCGGCCACCGCATCCCAGCCGGCGGGCACCGGTTCGTCCACGCGCTGCAGCGATTTGAGCCGGTCTTTCAATTGGTCGATCTGGGCGTCCAGGCGGGGGGCCATGCTGCCCACGCGCACCGCCTCGGTGATGGCCTGGCCGCTGGAAGAGGCGTCAGGCAGGGCGAGCAGGGCCGCGCCAGCGCCCCGTATGACGCCGGTGGTCTCGGTCAGCGGAATGATGCGTTCCACCACAATGTCCATGAGGTAGTACGAGTTGGCGACCGGGTCCAGCAGCAGCAGGGAAGTCTCACCCGCCAGAATGGCGAGCTTGCGCAAGCGTTCGATCTGGGCCGTGTGTTCGACAAACACCACCTGCCGCTCGTCGCGCGTCGGGTTGCCCGTCAACAGCGGCTGCAACGATTGTTTAAGCGATGTCCAGTCAGCGCTCAATAGCAGCGCTGGGCGCTCTGCGATGCGGCTGTCCAACGCGTCCATCGCTCGTTTGAGCTGGTCGCGGGTGGCTTGGCGGCTCGCTTCGGCCGCTGCGTTGCCCGCCAGCAGGCTGTTGGTTTGTCCGCGGTGCGTCTGCGTTAGGATGACCACCTCCGTGATCTGCTCGACCACGTCCAGGCCGTGCAGCTCGGATTGAACGGTGCGGCGTTCCGCCAGCAAGCCGTTGATGAGGTACAGCGAAATCAGCGTCAGCGGGATGACCAGCACTGCCGCCATCGCCAGCATTTTCACGGTCATGGGCAGGCGCTGCATCAGCGCCACAGCGGGATCGAACAGACTGCGTCTGGTGGCGGGCATGGTGTGGTCTCTCTCTGCGTCTGGGCGCGGTTCTGGGTCAGGCCAAGGCGGCGCGCATCTGGTCGATCACGGCCTTGTAGTCGGGCTTGCCAAAAATCGCGC
>CAZGDZ010000022.1:10846-12809 GCA_964524855.1 uncultured Macromonas sp. | reverse complement strand
CGGGCGGTGGAGAACCCCGAGGTGGCCGACGCCTTGCCCCGCACGGGCCAGGCGCTGGACGACTGGGACCGCCACAGCCCGCCTCCCGACGCGGCCTACGCCGCGTTGCTGCAAGACCTGATTTCGATTGAAGAAACGGCGCAGGCCGGCGTGCTGGCCCGGCGCCTGAACAGCGAAGTGTCGGGCAGCCGTTCCTTGGTGATGGGGACCTACCGCGCGCTGCCGCTGGTGGACAACCCCACCCCGGTCCAAGCCCGCGAAGCCCTGCTGGCCCACGACGCACGCTGGGGTGAACTGCCCTACTGGCAAGCCATTGCCAAAAACAGCTCGCGCTGGACGCCCGACTACCTGCTGACCGCCGTGGACCTGCGCCGCACTGCAGAAGGCGAGATTGAGCGTGTACCGGCCGAAGAGGCTGCGTTCAGCGACATTCTGCTGCGCACCTTCCACATGAGCGCGGTGGTGACGTTTTTTGCCCTGCTGCTGGGCTACCCCCTGGCCTACTGGCTCAGCACCCTGAGCGAGCGCAAGGCCAACATGATGTTGATTCTGGTGCTGCTGCCGTTTTGGACCTCGGTGCTGGTGCGCATTGCAGCGTGGATCGTGCTGTTGCAGAACAACGGGCTGGTCAACCGCTTTTTCATGTGGCTGGGCGTCACCGATGCGCCGCTGCCGCTGCTGTTCAACCGCACGGGTGTGATCATTGCCATGGTGCACATCCTGCTGCCTTTCATGATTTTGCCGCTGTACAGCGTGATGAAGTCGGTGCCACCCAACTACCTGCGCGCCGCCATTTCCCTGGGCAGCGCACCGCTGGCGGCCTTCTTCCGCGTGTACCTGCCGCAGACCTACCCCGGCGTGGCTGCGGGTGGCCTGCTGGTGTTCATCACCTGCATTGGTTACTACGTGACGCCCGCGTTGCTGGGCGGCGCCGGCGACCAGATGCTGAGCTACTACGTAGCCCAATACACCAACGTGGAAGTGAACTGGGGCATGGCCTGCGCCCTGGGGGGCGTGCTGCTGACCGCCACCCTGGTGTTGTACGCACTGTACCGCAAGGTGGCCAAGGCCGAATTGAGCCTGGGTTGAACCGGCGCCAAGGAAAACGCAGATGTTGAAATTGCCCGAATTCCCCGCCTACTACGGCCTGCTCGACAAACTGGGCTGGCTGGCCCTGCGTCTGGGAGCGCTGCTGGTGCTGGTCTTTCTGGTGTTACCCATCGTGGTCATCGTGCCACTGTCGTTCAGCGACAGCACCTTCCTGGCCTACCCGATCAAGGGCTGGTCGCTGCGCTGGTACGAGGAGATGTGGAACGCACCCGAATGGGCCCGCGCCACGCGCAACAGCTTCATCGTGGCGCCCGCCGCCACTTTGGTGGCCACGGTGCTGGGCACGCTGGCCGCCATGGGTTTGGCGCGCAACAAGTTCCTGGGCAAAGACCTGATCGCCAGTCTGCTGATTTCGCCCATGGTAGTGCCGATCGTGGTGGTGGGCGTGAGCACCTACATCTACTTCGCCAAGCTGGGGCTGAACGACTCCTACCTGGGCCTGGTGCTGGTGCACGCCGCGCTGGGCGCTCCGTTCGTGGTGACCACGGTGCTGGCCACGCTGCAAAACTTCAACCACAACCTCGTCAAAGCCAGCTTGAGCCTGGGCGCCAGCCCGCTGGAAACCTTCTTCCGGGTGACGCTGCCGGTCATTGCCCCGGGCGTGATTTCCGGTGCGCTGTTCGCCTTTGCCACCTCGTTCGACGAGGTGGTGGTGACGCTGTTCCTGGCCGGACCAGAACAGGTGACGCTGCCGCGCCAGATGTTCACCGGCATCCGTGAGAACATTTCCCCCACCATCGCCGCTGTGGCCACGTTGCTGATCCTGTTCACCACCGCGCTGATGATGACCCTGGAATGGCTGCGAGGGCGCCGGAAATGAACCCCACCTTCAACCAGCCCCTGGGCGGCAACG
>CAZGDZ010000022.1:7591-10836 GCA_964524855.1 uncultured Macromonas sp. | reverse complement strand
CGCGCTTCGGTGGCCCCGCCACCATGATGCGCTTACCCACGGCCATCAGCCCCGAGGGCCTGCATGCCGCATTCATTGGCATACCGTTAGACATCGGCACCAGCCACCGCCCCGGCGCACGCTTTGGCCCGCGCCAGATTCGCGCCGAGTCCTGCCTGATCCGCCCTTACAACATGGCCACCGGCGCCGCGCCATTCGACGCCCTGCAGGTGGCCGACTTGGGCGACGTGGCCATCAACACCTTCCACCTGCCCAAATCGGTGGACATCATCGAGCAGCACTACCGCCCCGTGGTCAACAGCGGCTGCATTCCGCTCACCCTGGGTGGCGACCACACCATCGTGCTACCGATTCTGCGGGCTGTAGCGGCCAAGCATGGCCCGGTGGCACTCATACACGTGGATGCCCACGCCGATGTGAACGCGGACATGTTCGGCGAACCTCTGGCGCACGGCACCCCCTTCCGCCGCGCGGTGGAGGAAGGCCTGCTGCAAGGCGACAAGGTCTGGCAGATCGGCCTGCGCGGCAGCGGCTATTCGGCCGAAGACTTTGACTGGCCGCGCCAGCAGGGTTTCACCATCGTGCCGGCACACGAGGTCTGGTGGCAGTCGCTGGCGCCTCTGATGGCAAGCATCCGCGACACCATCGGCCCCGACATGCCCACCTACCTGAGCTTTGACATCGACGGCATCGACCCTGCCTATGCGGGCGGCACCGGAACGCCCGAAATCGGTGGCCTGAACGTGCCGCAGGCGCTGGAAATTGTGCGCGGGTGCCGGGGGCTCAACTTGGTCGGCTGCGACTTGGTGGAGGTATCCCCCGCCTACGACACCACCGGAAACACCGCGCTGCTGGGCGCCAACCTGCTGTTTGAAATGCTGTGCGTGCTGCCCGGTGTGAAATACCGGTGACGACGCGCCATTGCGAATCGCGCTAACCTCTTTTCTTTGCCAGAGCGATACATCCATGGACATGAAAACCTCTCCCCTTTCCCTGCTGAAAGACCCAAGCCTGCTCAAGACCGACGCGCTGATCAACGGCCAGTGGGTGGCTGGCAGCAGCCGTTTTGACGTGCTCGACCCCGCCACCGGCCAGAAGCTGGCCGACGTGGCCAACCTGGGCCCGGCCGACGCTGAAGCAGCCATTGCCGCAGCCAACGCCGCCTGGGGCGCCTGGAAGAACAAGACCGCCAAGGAACGCAGCAACATCCTGCGCAAGTGGTACGACCTGCTCATGGCCAACCAGGACGATCTGGGCCGCCTGATGACCGCCGAACAGGGCAAGCCGCTGCCCGAAGCCAAAGGCGAAGTCGCCTATGGCGCCAGCTTTGTGGAGTGGTTTGCCGAAGAGGCCAAGCGCGTCAACGGTGAAACCCTGCCCCAGTTCGACAACAACCGCCGTCTGTTGGTGCTCAAACAGCCCATCGGCGTTTGCGCGGCCATCACGCCGTGGAACTTCCCGCTGGCCATGATCACCCGCAAGGTGGCTCCGGCACTCGCCGCAGGCTGCCCTGTCGTCATCAAGCCCGCGGAACTCACGCCACTCACCGCCCTGGCCGCCGCCGAGTTGGCCATCCGCGCGGGCATTCCGGCGGGCGTGCTCAACGTCATCACCGCCGACAGCGCCAACTCCATTGCCGTGGGCAAGGTCATTTGTGCCAGCGACGTGGTTCGCCACCTCAGCTTCACCGGTTCCACCGAGGTGGGCCGTATCCTCATGGCGCAGTGCGCGCCCACCGTCAAGAAGATGTCGCTGGAACTGGGCGGCAACGCCCCCTTCATCGTCTTCGACGACGCAGACATCGACTCCGCCGTGGAAGGTGCCTTTGCCAGCAAGAACCGCAACGCCGGGCAGACTTGCGTGTGCTCCAACCGCATCTACGTGCAGGAAGGCGTGTACGACGAGTTCGTGACCAAGTTCGCCGCCAAGGTGGCCACCGCCAAGGTGGGCAACGGCTTTGACGAAGGCGTGAACCAGGGCCCGCTGATCGAAGAGGCCGCGCTGGAAAAAGTGCAGCGCCATGTGGACGACGCCAAGGCCAAGGGTGGCCGCGTGCTGGTGGGTGGCAAGCGCCTGCAAGGGCAGTTCTTCGAGCCCACCGTGGTGGCAGACGCCACAGCCGACATGCTCTGCGCCCGCGAGGAAACCTTCGGCCCCTTCGCACCGGTCTTCAAGTTCAAGACCGAGCAGGAAGCCATTGACGCCGCCAACAACACCGAGTTCGGCCTGGCCAGCTACTTCTACAGCCGCGACATCGGGCGCATCTACCGCGTGGGCGAGGCGCTGGAATACGGCATGGTCGGCATCAACGTGGGCATTCTGGCCACCGAGCACGTGCCTTTCGGCGGCGTCAAGCAGTCCGGCCTGGGCCGCGAAGGCTCGCACTTCGGCATGGACGATTACGTCGAGATCAAGTACCTCTGCATTGGCGACGTGCTGAAATAATCAAACTGCGACCCTGCGAACGCCGCTGGGCCTGACTACACTTGAAGCTGCCGCGCCGTCGCGGCGCAGTGACTGGGGCAGGCATGGCGGTTTGGAAGTGGCTTCGAGGGTGGGTGCTTAGCGTGGCCGGGGGTTGCCTGGCGTTGGCTGCGCTGGCCAACACCGCTGCACCTGCGCGGCAAGCGGCCGCACAACCGCCGGGCTTGGAACGCCCGCGCATAGGCTTGGTGCTGTCAGGCGGTGGTGCGCGCGGGTTTGCCCACGTGGGCCTACTGCAAGCGCTGGAAGCCGCGCGCGTGCCGGTGGATCTGGTGGTGGGCACGTCGATGGGCGCCATCATTGGCGGACTGTACGCCAGCGGCATCGCGCCCGACACGCTGCAACGCGAAATCCTGCAAGTGGACTGGAACACGCTGTTCAGCGAACGGCTGCCGCGCCAGGAACTCACCCAGCGCCGCAAGGAAGAAGACTTCGAGTTCTCCAACGCGGTGCAACTGGGCTTCAAAGATGGGCAATTTCAGTTTCCCAAGGGCGCCGTGTCCAGCCGATCGCTGGAACTGTTGCTGCGCCGCTTCACCCTGCACACCCGGCGCCTGAGCAGCTTTGACCAGTTGCCCATCCCCTTCCGCGCGGTGGCCACCGACATGGAATCGGGCGCGGCGGTGCTGCTGGACAAAGGCGACTTGGCCGCGGCGCTGCGAGCCAGCATGTCGGTGCCGGGCGTGTTCTCGCCACTGGAATGGGAAGGCCGCATTCTGGGCGATGGCGGGCTGGTGAACAACCTGCCGGTCGATGTGGCG
>CAZGDZ010000022.1:0-7565 GCA_964524855.1 uncultured Macromonas sp. | reverse complement strand
ATCAACATCCTGACCGAGCAGAACGTACAGCGCAGCGTCCAAAGCCTGACGCCACGCGACCTGCTGCTGTCGCCCAACCTGGGCAACCTGTCGGCCGGCAGCTTTGACGAAGGCGAAGCGCTGGTGGAACTGGGCCGACGCTATGGCGCCTCAGTGCAGGCATCGCTGGCAAGGTTCTCGATGGATGAGCGCACCTACGCCGCGTGGCAGGCCGAGCGGCAGCAGGTACACCAGGCCTTGATGGCAGACCTGCCCGATGCACTCGCTTTCGTGCGGATTGACGGCGTGCCGCCTGCCCAATCGGCCCGCCTGCAACGCCAACTGGACGTGAAACCCGGCGACCCGCTGGCGCCCGACCGGATAGAAGAAGACCTGCGCCGCCTGGTGGCGGTGGACGACTACGTGCGGCTGGACTACCGGCTGGAACCTGCCCCCGGCAGCGGCGGCGAAGGGCTGGTGTACCAACTGCTGGACGACCAGACGGTTCGCCACCAATTCCGCCTGGGGCTGGACTTGCAAACCGACTTTCAGGGCCAGGGTGATTTTCGGCTGCGCATCAGCCACAACCTGCGCGACGCGAGCCCCAACGGCGCCCAGTGGCGCAACCGGCTGGAGCTGGGCGCCACCGTGGCCGCCGGCACCGAGTGGTACCAGCCCCTGGGCAGCGACCGGCAACGCTTCCTGAGCCTGCATGCCGACCACGAACTGCGCAAAGTAGAGTGGTTTGACAACAACGGCGATGCGCTGGCGCTGTTTCGCCGCCGCACCAGCCGTGTGGGTGCCGACCTGGGCTGGCACTTGGGCCGGGTGGGCAACTGGGGCGACATTCGCTTGGGGCTGACCGCTGCGCGCCGCCAGTCGATGCTGGACTACCTGAACCTCGGCCTGGGCGCCGACGCCCTGCGCAACCTGACCTGGACCGAAACCGCAGTCCGACTGGCCTGGGTGTCGGACCAACTGGACCACGCCAACTTTCCGCAACAGGGCCACCGCTACAAGCTGGAATGGCAGGCGGGCCACCACCGGCTGAACGGCCAGCAAACCGATTTCACCCGCTGGGAGGGCAGCTTCAACCAAGTCTCCAGCCAAGGGCCCCACACCTGGAGCCTGTACGCTCGCGGCGCGCGCTCCACCGCCCTGCCCCCAGGCGCGCCGGACGAATTCTCGCTCGGCGGCTTTCAGCAACTCTCGGGCTACCGGGTGGGGCAAGTGGCTGGCAACACCCTGCTGCTGACCCGACTGGGTTACTACCGCCGCCTGGCCATCGACCCCGGCGTGGCGCGCGCCATTTTCGTTGGCGGCACGCTGGAAGCGGGCGGCGCCTGGAACGCCAACGACCGCGTGCGCTTGTCGGCCTACCGCAGCAACCTGCGCTGGGGCAGCAGCCTGTACCTGGGTGCTGACACGGGCATCGGCCCCATTTACCTGAGCCTGGTGCATGCCCCCGGGGGCTACACTGGCCTGTACTTCTTGCTGGGCAAACCCTGACCCACTCCGCCCCATGAAACACCTTATCCAACACACTTGGGCGCGCCGCGTGCTGGTCGCCGTGGCGGCTTTGCTGGCACTTTGGGCCATCGCCTGGTTGGCGGGCCCCAGTCTCATCCGCAGCCAACTGCAAAAGCACGCGTCCCTCGCACTGGGCCGCAGCGTCACGGTGGAACAGGTCGCCTTTCAGCCCTGGTCGCTGACCTTGCGCCTGCAAGGCTTGCAGATCGGCGGGGCAGCCGGTGATGCGGCAGGCAGCACCCCGCCCCTGCTGGCGGTGGACGAAGTGCTGGTGGACGCCGAGTTGCAATCGCTGCTGCGACTGGCACCGGTGATTGACGCGGTGCATGTCCGCCGGCCCCAAGTGAACCTGACCCACCTGGGCGAAGGGCGCTACGACATCGACGACCTGCTGGAACGGTTTCAACCCAAGCCCGACGATACACCCAGCAACGCGCGGTTTGCGGTGTTCAACATCCGCCTGTCTGACGGGGTGATTCTCCTGCAAGACAGCCCCAAAGCCCTGGCGCACGAAGTCAACGGCATTCAGTTGGATGTGCCGTTTCTGAGCAATTTACCCTCCAAGCGCGAGGTGGTGACGACGCCCCGGCTGGCCTTCAGGCTGCACGACACCAGCTTTGACACGCAAGCCAGCACCACGCCTTTCGCCGAAGACCGGCACACCGAAGCGCGACTGTCGATCCAGGCGCTGGACTTTGAACCTTACCTGCCCTACTGGCCCGCCACTTGGCCAGTGCGCCCCACCTCCGGCAACTTGAACGCCGACCTGGCGGTGCGCTTTGAATGGCAAACTGCCCCCAAAGTCAGCCTGCAGGGTGACCTGGCGCTCAACAACCTGGCGGTACTGCAGACACCAGCCCGCCAAAACACCAGTGCCACCCCCTTGCTGGCGTGGCGCGGCTTGGCGGTGCAAGTGAAAGACTTTCGCCCGCTGGAACAGCACCTGGCGTTGGGCCCGGTGACGTTGGACCACCCCACGCTGCACCTGGGCCGAGACAGCACGGGCGCCACCAACCTGGAACAGGTGCTGCAACGCTGGCGCGGCCCCAACCCGCCATCCCACACCGACACCCCACCGCCCAGCCAGCCAACCGCCCAGCCCTGGGCCCTGACGCTGGAGCGTTTTGCGCTGCAGCAAGGCACCCTGCACTGGCACGACCAGACCACCCGCCCGGCAGCCACCTTGGCGGCCGAAGCCCTGGATTTGACGGTGAGCAACTTTGCCTGGCCCGAAGGGCCTGCGGCAACGGTGCAAGGCCAGCTTCAACTCGCCGGCGCCAAGCTAGAACTGCAAGGCCAGGCGGGCGGATCGACCGCCGACCTGCGCTGGCAACTCAACGCCCTTGCGCTGACCCCACTGCGGCCCTACTGGGCCCACCTGTTGCGCGCGGAGTTGAATGGCGAACTGAACGGCACTGGTGGCCTCACCTGGGCCCGCCCATCCGACGGCAGCAGCCAACTCCGCGCGGAGGCAGACGAAATCAGCCTGCAAGGCTGGTCCATCGGCCAGAGCCGTCGGCCCGACGCCGCAGGCAAAGCGCTGACGGTGCGTGGCCTGGAAGCCGACCTGCAAGCCCAAAAGGTGACGATCGATGACATCACCGCCCAACAGCCGCAGTTGACCTTGCAACGCGCTGCCAACGGCCCATGGATGTTTGAACAATGGTTGGCACCCACAGAAGCTGCTGCGGCCCAGGCCACCCCACGCAGCAATCCCGCCGCAAACCGTCCGTGGGACGTGACCTTGAAAAAGGTGGTGCTGGACGGCGGTACCGTGCGCCTGCGCGACCAGGCTGTCAATGCCGCCGTGGACGCCACCCAATGGCGGATTCAACTGGAACAACTGCGCCCGCTGGACCCGGTGCAACGGGCCATGCCCTTGCAGGTCAGCGGCCATGCGGCGGTGCCCGGCCAGGAAGCGGGCCGGCTGCAATACCGGGGCACCTTGCGCCTACCGGCCGCCAACGGCACCGGGCTAGAAACCCGGGGTCAACTGCAACTGGACCGCTTGCCCCTGCACGCGGGCGAGCCCTACCTGGCACGCTTCCTGAACTTCGACCTGCTGCGCGCCGACGCAAGCTACCGAGGTCAACTGCTGGTAGGGCTGGCCAGCACTGGCCCTCAGTTGCAACTGCGAGGCGACGCCGCCATCGACGACCTGCGCGCCACCACCCGCGATCCCGAAGAAGCCCTGCTCGACTGGCGTTCGCTCAACCTGCGTGGCGTGGACGTGGACCTGAAGGACGGCCAGCTGCAGCGGCTGAAAGTGGCCGAAACCGTGCTGAGCGACTATTTCGCGCGCGTCATCATCAGCGAACAAGGGCGCATCAACCTGCAAGGGCTGGTGCGCAGCGGGGACGTGTCAGCTACCACCGCCACAGCGGCGCCCAGCACGCAGGCGACACCCCCGTCAGCCTCTGCGGCCCAGCCTGACATCGAATTTGGCCCCATAGCCTTGGTCAATGGTCGGGTCAGGTTTTCGGACCGTTTCATCCAGCCCAACTACACCGCCAACCTGAGCGAGCTGACCGGCAGCCTGGCCGCCTTCAGCAACCGCCGCACCAGTGATGCTGCCCCCGCCCTGGCCGCCTTGAGCTTGCGTGGCCGGGTGGAAGGCAGCGCTACGCTGGACATCAGCGGTCAGCTCAACCCCCTGGCGCAACCGCTGGCGCTGGACCTGCGCGGCCAGGTGCGCGAACTCGAACTGCCGCCTTTGACGCCCTACAGCAGCAAATACGCCGGCTACGGCATCGAACGCGGAAAACTCAGCGTGGACGTGACCTACCGCATCGAGCCCGATGGCCAACTGCAGGCCAGCAACCAGATCGTGCTCAACCAGTTGCGCTTTGGCGACCGCATCGAGGGCAGCGATGCGCCCAACCTGCCGGTCAAGCTGGCCGTGGCGCTGCTGGCCGACCGCAACGGCGTGATCGACATCAACCTGCCCATCAGCGGCTCGCTGAACGACCCGCAATTCCGGCTCGGCCCCATCATCGTGCGGCTGGTGGTGAACCTGATCGGCAAAGCCATCACTGCGCCGTTTGCCCTGATCGCCAGCGCCTTTGCCGGGGCCGACGACCTGCAGCATCTGCCCTTTGCCCCAGGCGTAGCGGGGCTGGACGCCGCTGCGCGTGAAAAGCTGAACCAAGTGGCGCGCGCACTGATCGACCGCCCGGCGCTGCAATTGACCGTGGTGGGCCACAGCGACCTGGCCACCGAGCAGGAAGCCTGGCGGCGCGAAGCCCTGAACCAGCGTGTGATGGCCGAAAAACGGCGCCAAGCGGTGCGCGAAGGCCAAGCGGCCGACGCGCTCATCCAAGTCAGCCCGAAGGAGTACCCCGCGCTGCTGAAAGAGGTGTACCGGCGCACCGACATCACCAAGCCGCGCAACCTGGTCGGGCTGGCCAAAGACATTTCCGTGCCAGACATGGAGAAGCTGCTGCTGGCGGCCATTGCCGTGGGCGAGCCGCAGATGCGCGAGCTGGCGGTGGCTCGGGCCGTGGCGGTGAAGGACTACCTGATTCAGCAACAGGTGCCAGCGGAGCGCTTGTTCCTGGGAGGTGACTCACCCACCGGCGGCAATCGGCCTGAATCCGATCAGCCCACCTCGCCTTCGGCAGAGTTGCGCTTGTCGGCACGTTGATCGGTCTGGGCCAGACCGGCCGCCCTCGCCCACGACGAAGGCGGTTGCCAGCCGGCCATCCATGCCGGGATGTCTTCGGCCGGCAGCGGCACCGAAATACCAAACCCCTGAGCGTAGGCGCACCCCATCTGCAACAACGCCAAACCTTGCGCCTCGGTCTCCACGCCCTCCGCAATCACTGTCCGACCAAACGCCTGACCCAGGTGCAAGATGCCACTGAGAATGGCACGATCGCCCGCGTCAACCAACATATCGCGCACAAAACTGCGATCAATTTTGAGCACATCGGCCGGGAGCGCCTTGAGGTACGCCAGCGATGAGTAGCCCGTCCCAAAGTCATCAATCGCAACACCCACTCCCAGCGCCTGGCAGGCTGCAATCACCTTCGCCACCTCGTCCAGGCTGTCCAGCGAACTGCTTTCCAGCAGCTCCAACACCACCCGTGAACGGGGAATGTCAGGAAACTCCTGCAGCACGTCGGTAAGCCGCCCCACAAACGAGGGGTGCTGAAAGTGCCCGCCCGCAATGTTGACGCTCACCTTCAAGCCCAAGCCGGCCCGGTGCCATTGCTGCAACTGCTGCAGCGCGGTGCGCAGCACCCAGTCCCCCAACGCCAGCACCAGCTCCAACTTGTCCACGTAGGGCAAACATTCGCTCGGGGGCAACAAGCCCCGCTCGGGGTGTTGCCAGCGCAACAGCGCCTCAACCCCCATGACCGCGCCCTGCTCCAGACTCACCTGAGGCTGGTAGTGCAAGCAAAACTCGTTGTCCCTCAAGGCGCGCGCCACGCGCTGCGACCGCTCATGACGCTGCCGCACCCAGCGGTCCAACTCAGCATCAAACAGTGCGTAGCGGTTCTTGCCTGCCAACTTGGCTTGGTACATCGCCAAATCAGCCTGCCGCAGCAGCAAGTCCGCATCCTGCGCTTCGTCATTGCCACCAAAAGAAACGCCCATGCTGGCCGACATGCGGAACACCCGGCCATCCAGCAAGACAGGGGCGGTCACGGCGGCCTGCAGGCGTTCCAGGGTTGGCATGACCATCGCCTCGCTGGACTGGTCAACCAACACCGCCACAAACTCGTCCCCACCCAAGCGAGCCAATGTGTCCACCTCGCGCAGGACCGCACGCATTTGCACCGCCAATCGACGCAACAACTCGTCACCCACCGGGTGTCCGTGTTCGTCGTTCAAGGTTTTGAAATGGTCCAGATCGATGTAGACCACCGCCACCACCTGCGACTCACGGCGGGCACGGGCCAGTGCTCGGTCCAGCCGGTCGCGCAGCAGATTGCGGTTGGGCAAACCCGTCAGGGGATCGTGGGTCGCCATGAGCTGAAGCGCCACTTGGGCTTGCCGGAGTTCGCGCAGATCGATGTCCACACAGTACATTTCAGCCACACCCTGCGGGTTGCGTTGCAGCAAGTGGCTGGAAAACACCTCGACCGGGCTGCCGTCCTTTTGTCGCAGCACCAACTCTCCTGCCGGAATGGGCTGCCCCAGATGCAGCCAGTCCGCATGGGCTTGAATCACCACCTCCGCCATGTCAGAGGGAATGATCAGTTCCTCCAACCGTCGCCCCATGGCTTCGGCAGCGCTGTAACCGTACAAAGCTTCACTGGCGTTGTTCCAGAAAAACACGCGCCGTTCCTCGTCATAGCCTTGCACGGCAATTTTGGGGGTGCTGTTGAACAAGTCTCGCAACCGCTGCTCGCTCAGTTGCAAGGCCACCTCGGTTCGGCGCCGCGCGATGGAATTGCGCACCCCCTCCACCGCCAGCTCCAGCAAAGAATGGTCTTCGGCAGACCAGCGGCGCAGCTGACGTACCGCGTCGAAACCCATGAAGCCCATCAGCTCTTTGCCCAGCCACATGGGCGCCACCAGCAAGGACACAATGCCTTGAGCCTGCAGCACTTCCCGATCCAATACGGCGTCGGCCGGCAGTTCTGCCACCACAGGAATGTCCAGCATCTGCCCGGCCCGCAATGTGCGGCTGAACAGCGTGTCGTCGCTGAACTCCAACCACTGCAAGGCCGTCTTTTGGGGGGCAATATCCTGCGCGCACCACTCGTGGCTGTTGTAGATGTGCAGACCGTCGGGGTGGAACAAAAATACATAGGCCCGGTCCGCTTCGACAAACCGGCCCAGTTGCGCCAGCGCACTTTCGATGGCTTCGTCCAGCGCCTCGCCATTGGCCACCACCAGTTCACGCGACATGCGGGCGATCGTCTGTTCCAGCGCAACGCGCCTGCGCAAAGCACGCTCGGTGTCATCCACCGCCGACAAAACCACCATACCGCAGTCTCCCTGAGAGCTCGACACGATCACCTTACCCCCATGCGTCGGTAGTCGTCAATAGATTCGCATAGAATCACGGCCACGCGGGTGTAGTTCAATGGTAGAACGGCAGCTTC
>CAZGDZ010000021.1:0-12820 GCA_964524855.1 uncultured Macromonas sp. | reverse complement strand
CAACTGCTTTACATGAATCTGGATGCCCTCAACCGCCTGGCCGGCGATGGCGACGGTGCGGCCGATGCCGCACTGCAGGTGGACCCACAGGCCATGAACGCGTTCTGGGCTGCGGTGAAAACCGCACCACTTATCAACTCGGTGTTCGACAAGGCCAGCACCATGGCCGAATTCAACCACCGCACTCAGCGCAACATGGGCGTGTTCAGTGGCATCCTCACGCTGTTTGCAGTGGCCATGGCGGTGGGCATCATCTACAACGCAGCGCGCATTTCGCTCTCCGAACGTGCTTGGGAGTTGGCCAGTTTGCGGGTGCTGGGCATGACGCGGGCTGAAGTGTCGGTGCTGCTGTTGGCCGAACTGTTGGCCGAGTTGCTGCTGGCTTTGCCGTTGGGGGCCTTGCTGGGCTGGGGGCTGGCTTCGCTGATGATGACGCTCATGGCCAGCGACGCGATCGATTTTCCGGTGGTGATTGAGCCGGGTACCTACGCCTCGGCCGCGCTCATCGTGCTGGCGGCTGGTGTGGTCAGTGCGCTGCTGGTGCAGCGACAGATTGACCGGCTGGATCTGGTGGCCGTTTTGAAAGTGCGTGAATGAAAACAACGAACAACAACGGCGCTGCCCAGCGCCGCTGGCTCCTGGGGGGTTTGGCCGTGGTGGCGCTGGCCGCTGTGCTCTGGGCGGCCTACCGGCCGCGTCCGCTGGTGGTGGAAACCGCAACCGTCGCGGTCGGTCGGTTTGAACAGGTGGTCGAGGAAGACGGCCGCCTGCGGTTGCAACAGCGGTACACCGTCACCGCGCCCACGGCGGCGCAGTTGCAGCGGCCCACGCTCCAGGTGGGCGATGCGGTGCAGGCGGATGACGTGGTGGCTGTGCTGGCGCCATCCGCACCATCCATGCTCGATGCGCGCACCCGCAGCGTACTGCAAGAGCGCGTGGGCAGTGCCGATGCCGCGCTGGCCGCCGCCGTCGCCAACGTCAAGCGTCTGCAAGCCACGCTGGCCCAGGCCGTGTTGGAGGCGCAACGCGCTGAACAGCTGGCCAAAGACAACTTCATCGCCCCTTCGGCCCGTGACCAGGCCCGCCTGGCGCGCGACGCCGCGCAGCAGGCACTCAGGGCAGGGCAGGCCCAGCAGGCCGCCGCCGACCACGCTTTGGGCGAAGCCCGCGCCGCGTTGCAGCGTGCCCAGCCCGGTAACGCTGTGGGTGGTGTGGAGCCCAAAGGTGGCACGCCAGGCCTGTGGGCCCTCACCAGTCCGGTTGCCGGGCGCGTGCTCAAGTTGCACAAGGACAACGCCGAGCCCGTCAGCGCAGGGCAGGCCCTGCTGGAGATTGGCGACACCACTGCGCTGGAAGCCGTGGTGGACGTGCTGTCGGGCGATGCCCCGCGCATACCGTTGGGCGCTGCGGTAGAACTGGCCACCGGCCGCGCTCAGCCGCCGCTGGCGGGCAAGGTGGCGCGCATCGAGCCCCAGGCTTTCACCAAAGTGTCGGCGTTGGGCATTGAGGAGCAGCGTGTCAACGTCGTCGTGGCGCTGGACGCCACACCTGATGGCTTACAGCGCCTGGGCGATGGTTTCCGCGTGGACGCGCGCATCACCCTCTCGGCCCAAGACGGTGTGTTGCTCGTGCCCTCTGCCGCCTTGGTGCGCCAGGGCGACGGCTGGCGCGTGTTCGTGGTTGAGAGTGGCAAGGCCCGAGCTCGAACCGTGACCTTCAAGGACCGCCACGCCGACAGCGCCTGGGTGGACGAGGGCTTGAAGGCAGGCGAGGTGGTGATTCTGTATCCGGGCACTTCAATCACAGAGGGCCAGCGTGTGCGTGCGGTGGGCGGTGCGTAGCATGTAGCGTTCGTTTGTCACTGCCCAGTCGCTGGCATGAAGGGTGTGGCAGTGTGGGCCTAGGCGGGGCGGAAAGGCCAGCAGGTGGGCCGCGTGCAGGCCACTCAGGCCTCCGCCCACAATGGCGATGCGCTCCATCCTCCGAGAAGATGCCTGACAACACCAGAATTTCCTAGCCGCCTGGGTGGGGTGAAGCCACCCATGCCTGGTCTGCTGGCGTGATGGTGGCGCGGCGCGAGAAATCGGCGCGTTGTACGCTGGCATCGCTCAATTCGCAGACGATTTGATCGCCCACATTCACCTTGAGAACAACCAGCTGTTCCCTCGGTTTGAGCCAGCCCGGTCGCCTCTTCTGAATCGGTGACTTTGCGTATGATGCCCTCATGCCGAAGCTTTTTGATACGTCGTCATGTTGATGGAAACGCATGGCGACTGAGCGGCCATTGCTCTACACCTATCGACGCTGCCCGTACGCCATGCGGGCCAGGATGGCGCTGCTCATCGCCGGCATCCCGTTTGATGCCCACGAAATCGAACTCCGCCACAAGCCGCCAGCCATGTTGGCCGCATCCCCCAAAGGCACGGTGCCCGTTTTGGTTTTGCCTGGTGGTCAGGTGCTGGAGCAGAGCTGGGACATCGTCGAGTGGGCACTGAACCACTGCGATGCCACGGGCAATGCGCAAGTCTGGTGGCGCAACGCCAGCACCCCAGACTGCCAGGCACTCATGCATCTCAACGACAGCGACTTCAAGCACCACCTCGACCGTTACAAGTACCCCGAGCGTTATGGAGAGGTCAATCCTGAAGACAAGCCAGCGCTACTGCAGGTCCACCGTCAGCAGGCGCTGGAAGTGTTCTTGATACCGCTGGAGGCCCGGCTCAGAGACCACCCCTTCCTCGGTGGTCAGACACCCTGTGCTACCGACATCGGCATCTTCCCGTTTGTCAGGCAGTTTGCGGCGGTAGATGCTGGATGGTTTGAGGGCTTGCCGCTGCCCGGGGTCAGGGCATGGCTTCAGGGATGGACGCGCAGTGCGCTGTTCGAGGCTTGCATGCACAAGCTGGCGGTGAATGTACCCATGGCCTTTGAGCCCCGGATGTCAAAGGCGCCTGTCATACGCACGCCCACATCGTTTGATGCCAGTTCGTTCGATAACCCTGAACCGTGAAAAACAAAAGGCCCGCACAATTTCTGATGCGGGCCTTTGATTACAAAGGAAATTTTGGCTCCTCAACCTGGGCTCGAACCAGGGACCTACGGATTAACAGGCAGTAGGCCTAGATTTGATAAGGCTTTTATCATTTCTGGATTTCTGTCCTGAGGCCAAAAAAACTTAGCAAAATCATCGCTTTACAAGTCTTTCGCTCGCAGAGCTGCGTTAGACTGATAACTGATTCTATGTCAGTTGGCTACGAGACGTGCCAATTTCTGGCTACGAAAGGCCCCTGAGTTGGCTACGGAAACGACCAACCCGGACCCGGCCTGGAGCCAGTCCACCGGCTGCGGTGGACCAACGAGGTGCTGAGACAGCACAGATGCGAATCGTTCGAGCTGCTGGCTTGCAAACAGGCATGCCAGCAGGTGCGTTCGACTTCACTTTTCTGCTGTCATGAAGAAGAAATCCCTCACCGATGCGTATTTGCGAACACTCGAGGCTAGGCGCAAAGAGTTCCTTGTCACCGACAAATATCGCCATGTGACGCCACTCGGTAAATTCAGCCTTTGCATGCGGGTTTTCCCGACCGGGCGCAAGCTCTGGGTGACCCGTATCCGTACCAAGTCCCTGCGTTTGACCCACACACTGGGGGTTTTTGTGCCAGGCCGTTTTGACGGCATGAACGTGGATCAGGCTTGGCAAGCGCTGGAAGAGTTTGCGTCGAAGTTGTTGGCGCAGCAGGGCGGTGCCAGTCCGTCTGTCCCTGCGGCACCATCTGCTACCGTTCAGCTGAGCGATGACGTAATCACTCAGGTGCAGCATCGCTCGTTCTCACCTGCGACGGTCCAGTTTTCTGTTTGTCTGCCGCCTTCGAATCACCCCATTCGAATCGCCAACTGGTCGATTCCCGGTCATCCCACCTCTGCTGCGAGAGTGGTGAGTCCATCGACCGCTCCTGGCCATGTGCCTGTCAAGCCAGTGGCACCCGTGCAGCCGTCAAACCCCACAGCACCTGTCGTGCCGCCGCTTGAACCTGCGCTATCAGATGGTGTGCATCTGACGCCAGGTCCTCAAACTCGAGTGCACACACTGAAAGACGTGGTGGACAGCTACGTCGAAACCCTCAAAAACAAGGGGAATGCGGGTTGCCATGACACCGCAGCGGACTATACCTCCTTGTTCGAACGCCGGGTCACCAAGCCATTTCCGGGTCTCGCCAACAAGGCTGCGCATCTCGTGACCACGGAGGAGATCGTGGACTTGCTGCGTCACGTCATGAGGCAAAAATCGGTGCGGCGCGGACGTGTCGGAGAGTCTGTCCGCGACGAGCAGTCCGATGACCGGAGCAGCCCGATCAGGCGAGAAGCCGACAAACTTCGCACCTTGCTCAAAACTGCGTACGAAGTCCACCGTGGTGCGGATCGGGACCCGAACGTCTTGGGGCCGTCGGGGGTGGTGACACTTTGCAAAAGCAACCCGGTGAGCGAGATCAAGCCGGTCAAGGGGGCGAACAAAGCTCGGACCCGCACGCTCACGCCGGAGGAAATCGGCCTCTTTGTCATGCGTGTCAGCGGCATTGTGTCGCCCGCGGCCCGTGCCTTGGAGCTGTGTCTTTACCTTGGCGGACAGCGGTTGGCGCAGTTGCTGCGTGCCGAAGTCAAGAATTACAAAGCCGCAGACAAGACATTGACGCTGTTCGACTCAAAAGGTCGAAGGGAAGTACCACGGGTGCACGTCGTGCCGGTCGAAGGACGTGCTGCAGAGCTGCTTGATGCCTGCGTGAAAGACGCCCAGGCGCGTGGCACCACGCAACTGTTCAGCAGCCATGGCAAGAAACCCCTGGATGTGAACACCGTCTCAAAGCTGCTGCGTGCCATCAAAGCCGAACTGTACGTGCAGGGTTTGATCGTCGAAGACTTTGACGTGCGTGATCTCAGACGCTCAGTCGAAACCCGGTTGGCGGCGTTGAAGATCCCGTCGGATCACAGGGCCAACTTGCTGAGTCATGGCTTGAGCGGGGTCCAAAACCGCCATTACGACTTCCACGACTACTCCGACCACAAGCTGAACGCCACGCTCACGCTGCACGACTACGTTGCGCAGTGTGTCGAAGAATGCGTGATCCGCTACCTCGACATTGTTCAGGTGGGCCCACCTGCGAAAGTAGTGGGTACCCTGGAGGAACACGTTGCGCGGTTGCGCGAGGCCGGGTTGCCCAGGGTGCCTTAAGGGCGAGGTGTTCTGTCCAGGTCCTCAACCCCGTCTTGCTTCAGGAGGCAAGACGGGGGCGGTTTGGTATTGACTGGAATTGTGGGTTGACGGGAGGTGGGATTTGTTGGTGAAAATTTAGGCTTGAAGGGCTCTTCTAGGCTGAAAACAGCCATCCGTTATCCGTCACCGTTTCATCGATTGGTTGAACAATCTGTCACTCGACAAAAGCCTGTGTGAATGTCTCAAAGCGGCGCAATAGCAGTCACTCAAGTGCTTGTCGCCCCTGAGCCGACGGCTTGTGTGGATCCGGCTTTCATCGCGGATGAAGAACGCTCAGCATCAATTCACTGACACCGTCCCAGACAATCTGAACGCCCAAGCAAAGCAGGATGAACGCTGAAAGTCTCAAGAAAATGACGCTGCCAGCATCGCCCAGTGGTTTCAGGAGTTGCTGAGCGTAACGGAACGCGAGGTACAGCAGGACGCCAATGGCCGACAAGGCCAGCGCACCACCGCCCATGCGTGCCAGCGAGAGGGTCAGGCGCTCGTCTGCCAGGGAGACACCGACTGTGATCGCCGCTGCGATGGAACCCGGCCCGCAACTCACTGGGAAGGTGAGCGGGTAGAACGCCTGTCGCTTGGCCATTTCAGGCGTGAAGGCTTCAGCCAGCTCGGCTCGGCTGTCTTCTGCCGCGTGCGATGTGTTGAGCAGCCGCCAGGCCATGGAGGCCACAATCAACCCGCCTCCCACGCGCACTATAGGCAGCGAGATGCCAAAGAACTCCAGAACGTAGGAGCCGACCAACATGGAGCCAAGCAAAAGAGCGACCATGTTGCGCGCGATACGCCGGGCCAGTATGGCCCGCGTGCGTGGGGATGCTCCTTCGGTCAAGCCCAGGAAAATGGGTGCGGTGGCCGCCGGGTTGAGAATGGGCAGCAAGGCGGCAAATGCAAACAGAAAGCTCTTGCCGGCAGCGCCCAGCAGCTCCAGGGTCATGCGCTCGTCCTTTGCGTTCGGTAGGGTGTTTAGTGGAGCCTTGGCATGCTAAAGCCACAGTTGCTCAATGGGTGTATTGGCATCCAGGTGGTGTGCCACCTGGGCTTGCAGCAGTTCGGCTGTAGCCAGCGCATCGGTGAGGGCGTGGTGCAAACGGTAACGGGGCAGGTTGTAGCGCTCGCGGCTGGCCGTCAAACGCACAGACACCGCCTGAGGCATTCGACCGAACATGCGTCGCCAAAGGGGGATGGGCTGGCGGCGCCAACGAGCTTCCAAAGCCATGGTGTCGACGACTGGAAACGCCAGCGTTTCTCCGAGGCGGCGCAGCAAGGCGGTATCCAGAAAGCCACGCTCGATTTGCCGACAGTGCACGACCATCACATGGCCAGACATTGAATCGAGAATGTCCGCCAGAACGTTGTCCAGATCCGGGGCCTGATCCAATTGCTGGTGAGTGATGCCGTGTACCTTCACGGCGCTGTCAGACAGCGGTACACGGGGCTTGAGCAGCCATTGACGGGCACGGCTGGCGTGCACGGTCTGCAGTGTCATGGGCACTAGGCCCACACTCACGATGCCATCCATGTCTGGATCCAGTCCGGTGGTCTCAATGTCCAGGGCGAGCAATGGCACCTCGCTCAGGGGCGTGCTACCGGCAGCCACGCCGGCAGCGTAGAAACGTCGAAGCCGGGGATCGCGAGCGGTCTGCGCCAGATTGCGCATGCGCTGCGGCCAGTCAATGGCTGGTGCCTGCTGGGTGGTCAACAGACCTGCATGAAACATGGTGGACGCAATGCCTACAGGCTGCGGGCAGAGCCATGGCGGAATTTGAGGAAGTCTTGAGCATGGCTCAGGACGGTGAAAGCATCTCGCAGACGCTTGCGGTCAAAGTCGGACAAGCGTTCCGGCTCCAGGCTGTTGTCGGGTTCTCGACCGGCCTTGATGTCGTTTGCCTGGTTGCGAAGACGAACGGTGTCGATGAATTCAAGCGCATCGTGCAAGTCAGGGCCACGACCGGGCGGGAGTGCGCGTGCGCGGACCACATCGTCCAATCGCTCAAAGGAGTTCAAGGCCAGCGATCCGGTGGCCAGGGCGTGTACGCGTATCAGGTCGGTCAGAGGTGCCGTACCACGGCGCTTGAGGTTGATGGCCGCGCTGTGGCGGCCATCCTCTTCCAGCACGAAGTCTTTGAAGAACCCCAGGGGAGGCGTGCGCAACAGAGCGTTACGCGCCATACTGGCCAGAAACTGAGGGTGCTGCCGTGCTTTTTCAGCGACGTGGCGGCGCAGTGCATCAGCCCATTCGGTTCGACCGTGCACACCCTCAAGATCGAAGAAGATATTGCTGTGCAGCAGTCCCTGCGGGGTGGGGCGCTCCATCCACTCGTCGAAATAGGCTTTCCAGACCCGCACTGGCTGGCGCCAGCGCAACTGGGTAGCCATCACGCCGCCGCTGCAGTACGGGTAGCCGCAGCGGGCCAAACCGTCGCTGACAAACGTGGCAAGCCTGTTGAAGTAGGCGTCATCGCGTTCAGGCACAAAGCGGTCGTCCAGCATCATGGCGTTGTCTTGATCGCTCACCATGCTTTGCTCCTGGCGGGCCATGGAGCCCAGCGCAAGAAAACAGTAGGGCACGGGCGGCGGCCCCCAGGTCTGCTCACCCAAAGCGAGCAAGCGCTGTTTGAAGGCGCGGCCAATCGCCGAAAGCAGATGCTCGATCACCCTCACGCCGCTGTCCTCTTGAACCATGCGTATGAAGCAGGCACGCACCTCTGGTGTCAATGCCGCCAGTTCGTCAACACTTTGTGCGTGGCCGATCCGGCCCACGATGAACAGACCGTTGTGCGATTCAAACTGGACGATGTCCGACAGAGAGAGCATGCCCACTGGGGACTGTTCTCGCATGACCGGCAAGTGATGCACCCGGTGCTTCAGCATCAGCCCCATGGCTTCAAAGGCGAGGCTCTTGTGTTTGACGGTGATCACGTCACGGGAGGCAACCTGGAGTGCGGGGGTGTCCAAGGGGAGTCCAGGGGCCAGAAGACGGGTACGTAAGTCACGGTCAGTCACTATTCCGGCAATCGTCTCAGTTGTCGTCGGCTCGTTGTCCTTGAGGTCGTCACGCACCAGCAGGATCGATGACACACCAGCCTCGGTCATGCGAATGGCAGCTTGTTGTGCGGTTGCGCCGGCTGGGAGAACCACCAAGTCGCGTTGAACCAACTCACCGACCGTGATCGCCAGCAGGTCATTGTCTGAGCGATGGCGTGAGACTGCCCTGTGAAGGCGGCTGCGGTCTTCGATATCTACGTGGTCCGCAAACTCCTGATTCTGTTCGAAAAGTTCGGTGAAGACTGGTTCAGGAAGCAGGTAGAGCAGCGTGTCCTCCACGGCCACGGCCGGGAACCGAACGCGCTTGCGGTGCAGCAGGCCAAACTCACCAAAATAGCCTCCCTCGGTCAGTCGGTTGTAGAGTGAGTCATCTCGGCGAAAGACCTCGACCACGCCGCTTCGCACGATGTGCCAGAACTCGGCGGCCTGACCGTATTCAACAATCCGGGCGCCCGCACGGCAGTATCGAACGTCGATGGCGCCTGCGACCCGCGTGAGCGTGTCGTCATCAAGATCACGAAACGGAGCGTACTGGGCCAGGAACGTCCGAATGTCGTGTATTTCGTCGCTCATCTGGGTAGGTCAGTTTCTTGGCTCAGATGCCAGCCCCTTGACGACGGCAGCGGTGGACACGAGCAGCACGACGGCAAAAGGCAGTCCAGTGGACACGGCCATGGCCTGCAAGGCAACCAAGCCGCCACCAACTATCAGCGCAATCGCCACCAGCCCCTCGAAAATGCACCAGAAGACGCGTTGTGGGGTCGGTGCATCGACCTTGCCGCCGGCGGAGATCACATCGATGACCAGCGACCCCGAATCGGAGGAGGTAACGAAGAACACCACCACTAGAACGATCGCAATGAAGGAGCTGATCTGCGCCAGTGGCAGTGCCTCCAGCATCAAGAACAGCTGAAGTGGCAGCTCTGCACCCGCAACTGCCTGATAGCCGTCTTGGACCAACTGACTGATGGCTGTCTGGCCGAATACCGTCATCCAAAGCACGCAGGCCAATGAGGGTACGACCAGCACAGAGATGATGAACTCACGAACCGTTCGTCCGCGCGAGACGCGGGCGATGAACATGCCCACGAAGGGCGACCAGGAGATCCACCAAGCCCAGTAAAAGGCGGTCCAGCCTTGCGCGAAGTTGGCATCGTCACGCCCCACCGGGTTGGCCAAGGCTGGGAGGTACTGCAAATAGGCTGCGAGGTTGTTGAAAAAGCCTGACAGGATGGCCAGCGTTGGGCCAACGACAATGACAAACAGCACCAGCAACAACGCGAGTGCCATGTTGATTTCAGACAATCGCTTGACGCCCGCGTCCAGACCCGCCAGGACCGAGACAAGTGCGATGGCGGTGATCCCGATGACCAGAACGATCTGGGTGGTCTCCCCCAGAGGGATGCCAAAAAGGTGGTTCAAGCCCGACGTCGCCTGGGAGGCTCCCAATCCGAGCGAAGTCGCCAGGCCGAACATCGTAGCCAGCACGGCGAGGATGTCGATGACATGGCCGGGCCAGCCCCACACCCGCTCACCCAGGAGCGGATAAAACACCGACCGGATGGTCAATGGCAAGCCTTTGTTGAACGAAAACAGGGCCAACCCAAGCGCCAAGATGGCATAGATGGCCCAGGGGTGCAAGGCCCAGTGGTAGATGGTGGCCGCCATGGCCAGCCGTGTAGCTTCTTTGGGGTCTGCGGCAGCGCCACCCAGTGGTGCCCAATCCGTGCGCAGGCTGCCGTCCATGCTGATGCCGCCCAAAGCACTGCCGAAATGCGACAGTGGCTCTGATACGCCGTAAAACATGAGGCCAATACCCATGCCCGCAGCGAAGAGCATGGAGAACCAGCCTGTGTAGGTGTAGTCTGGCTTGGCCTCTGTACCCCCGAGCCGCACACGCCCCAGGGGCGAAAGTGCCAGCGCCACGCACACCAGCACAAAAACGTTGCCTGTGGCGATGAAGAACCAGTCCAGGTTGGATGTGATCCAGCCACGAATGCCCGCAAAGAAGGGTTCGGCCGAGGACTGAAACAACAATGTCAACACCACAAAACCCACCACAGCCAGACCTGAAATCGCGAACACGCGGTTGTGTATGTCCAGTCCCAAGGGGCCGACTTTGACGACGATGTTGTCCTGTCCAACCTGGTAGTCGGTCTGGATCGGGTTGACCAAACCGTCAGGCTTCATGGGATCGTTGGTTTCGTTCATGCATCCTCCTCTCAAAATAACTTGACGGGATGACAGAGCCAAAGTTCCTCAAGCAGCGATGCTGAGTTTCTTTGTTTGATTGCTTTGGGCGCCGCAAGGGAGGTGATGCCGGTTGCAGCAGCGCACCTCTCAAGTAGAGGATTGTCTGTTCCCACTCGCGGTCGAGCAAGTCGTCGCCAACGGCTTAATGGTGGCTGCATTCACTCAGAGCTGATGTGCCCATCGACACGAGAAAGGAACTTTTGGTCCGACCTGCCACCAGACTTCGATTGCCAAAATCAGGAGTGAAAGCAAAGATTCGTTTGGATTGGATGGGTATTCGTTCTCGGTTGAAGACGGGGAGCTCCCGCGCAGCGTTGGTTGCGTTGTTGTGTTTGGGCTCGCTCCAGGCGGTCAGTGCACAAGGCATGGTCAGTATCAATGGGCGTGTGGTCAACATGCGCGAGGGACCTGGTACCTCGACCCCCGCTTTGTGGCGGCTGAGTTCCGGCTATCCACTCAAGGTGGTCGGCAAACGCGGGAGCTGGCTGAAGGTGTCTGACTTTGAAGGGGACGAAGGCTGGGTCAGCAAGCGGCTCACAGCCAAGACAGCGCACCACATCGTGAGCGTTCCCCGTGCCAATCTGCGTTCGGGGCCTGGCAGCAACTACCGGCTGGTGGGCCAGGCCGTCTACGGAGATGTCTTCCGCACACTGGAGAAGCGCAAAGCCTGGGTTCGGGTGCAGTCGGCTCAAGGTCAGAAGGCTTGGATCTTTCGAAAACTGCTGAGGGGATGGTGAGTGAATAGCCCGACAGACCTGATTCGCTTGGGCCAGGGCGATCCGTTGGTGTCTGACCAGGGGATCTGCACCGCCACTTCAGCGTAGCAGGAGTGTGGGTACGCCTGATGCCTTAAGCAAGTCCGCCGTCCGACTGCCAACGAACAGGCTGCGCCAGGGCGAGTGGCTGTAGGCGCCCATGACCAGGCAGTCAAAACCCTGTGTCCGCACCGCGCTGCTGATCACCGCTTGCGGGTCACCGGGTTCAATGGCCGCCGTTGCCTTGAATCCTGCAGCCTCCAGCGTCTTTCTCGCTTCCTCAAGCAGCCTGGGCGCTTGGCTTTCAGGCTTGCCCGACATCAGCAAATGGATGGACAAACCTTTGAACAAGGGGCTGTCGGCGACCATGCCTACGCCGCGCCGGGTAACACCTGACCCGTCGAATGCGAACAGCACGCGAGTCGGGGCTTGGAATGGTTCCGGTACGACCAGCACGGGTTTGTCCACCGAACGCACCACCCACTCCACCTGGCGGCCCAGCGCGCGCTCGGTCGTCTCCGTGTCCGTGCCCGCGCCACGCCGGCCCAGCACAAACAGCCGCACGCCGGCTTGCTGCTCGGTCAGGGTGTCTTCAATGTCGCCGTGCCTCAGGCGCATGTCCACCGATGTGGTGCCGTTTGCCACGGCCCGTTCCCGCAGCCGGTTCAGGAAGAGGCGGCCCGCCTCACGGGCGCCGCGTGTGCGTGTCGCATCCTGGTTGCTCAACTGCGTGAGCAGCGTCTCTTGAGCACCCAGGCCGATGGCGCCGCTGTGATCCTGTCCGGGGCCCAGCGGTGGGTGCCGATCTATGACGTGCAAAAACTCCAGCGGCGCGCCCATGCGGCGCGCAGCCCAGGCCGCAGCGTCTGCCACGGTATCGGCAAACCGGGACTGGTCCACGCAGGCCAGCACTTTGTGGTCGTTGTTCATGTGTGTCTCCCGTTTCAGTGGCCCAGCAACAGATCGTCAGCGCCGTCCTTGTCGTGCACGCCGAACTTGTCCACCAGCGTGGCGCTCGCCTTGTTCATGCCCAGCACCTCCACCTCGGTGCCTTCGCGGCGAAACTTCAACACCACCTTGTCGAGCGCGCTCACGGCGGTGATGTCCCAGAAGTGTGCGCGGCTCACGTCGATGCGCACCTTGTCGATCACTTCCTTGTAGTCGAAGGCGTTGGCAAAGCGGTCGGCGCTGGCAAAGTACACCTGGCCCATCACCTGGTAGGTACGCGCGCGCCCTTCGTCCTCGGCCTGTGAGTGCACCTTCAGGATCTGCCCCACCTTGTGGGCGAAGAAAAAGCCCGACAGCAGCACGCCCGTGAGCACTCCCTTGGCCAGGTCGTGCGTGGCCACCGTCACCACCACGGTGGCCAGCATCACCACACTGGAGCTCTTGGGGTGCTCGCGCAAGTTCTTGATGGAGCCCCAGTTGAAGGTGCCAATGGACACCATGATCATCACCGCCACCAGGGCGGCCATGGGGATCTGGCTGACCCAGT
>CAZGDZ010000020.1:4913-12832 GCA_964524855.1 uncultured Macromonas sp. | reverse complement strand
GGCGTGTTCGTACAGGTGGGTGCCGTCAAAACGGGCCAGGCCGTGGCTGTCGGTCGGAAAATGCGCAGGCACCCAGTCGAGGATCACGCCCAGCCCGGCGGCATGGGCCTTCTCGACGAAATAAACAAAATCTTCAGGCGTGCCAAAACGGGCGGTCGGCGCGTACAACCCCACCGGTTGGTAACCCCAGGAGCCGTCGTAAGGGTGCTCCGACACCGGCAGCAATTCCAGGTGGGTGAAACCCAAGTCGCGGGCGTAGGGCACCAGGGTGTCGGCCAGCTCGCGGTAGCTCAGCCAGCGCCAGCCGTCGTGCTTGCGCCATGAGCCCAGGTGCACCTCGTAAATGCTGATGGGCTGGTCAAACGCATTGGCGCGCGCGCGCTCGGGTGCCACCGGCCGGGCCGGTGGCAGGCCGTGCACCACGCTGGCGGTCTGCGGCCGCAGCTCGGCGCACACCCCGTACGGGTCGGCCTTCAGCAACAGCTCCCCGTGGGGCGTGCGCACTTCAAATTTGTACAAGGCGCCGCGCGGCACGCCAGGCACGAACAACTCCCAAACGCCACACTCCCGGCGCAAGCGCATGGGGTGGGTGTCACCATTCCAGTGGTTGAAGTCCCCCACCACCGACACGCGTTCAGCATTCGGCGCCCACACCGCAAACCCCACGCCCTCCACCCCCTGCCGCGTGCAGGGGTGTGCCCCCAGGCATTCGAACGGGCGCTGGTGGGTGCCTTCGGCCAGCAGCCACACGTCAGTCTCGCCCAGCAACGGGCCGAAACGGTCCAAGTCTTGGGATGTGGTCATGGTGTACTCGCTGGCCGGCCGGTTCAAACTGGCAGTGAGACGGTGCGCGTCAGCGCATCACCGCCCCGGTCGAACACGTGCAAATCCTCGGCCGCCACCTGCACCCGAACCATGTCACCGTTCAACGCTTGGGTCGTGCCCTCGACCTTCAGGGTGATGGCGGGGATGCCTTCGCCCAGGTCCAAGTACAGCAGTGACGCCTCGCCCAGCTTTTCAATGTGCGACACCTTGGCCTGCAGGCTGTTGGGTGCATCGGCATTGCTGACAAGGCGCATGTGCTCGGGGCGCAACCCCAAGCTGATGCCATCGCCCGCTTTTACACGCGACGCGTCCACTGCGGCGCGGAAGGTTTGGCCTGCCACTTTGACCTCGGCCGCATTGTCGGTGGCCGAAACCAGCACCCCAGGCAGGATGTTCATCTTCGGCGAGCCGATGAATTCCGCCACAAAAAGGCTTTGCGGCCGGTGGTACAGGTCCATCGGCGTGCCCACCTGGGCGATGGAGCCCTTGGTCTGCACATCGGGGCCAGCGCGCAGCAGCACGATCTTGTCGGCCAGCGTCATGGCTTCCACTTGGTCGTGGGTCACGTAAATCATGCTGGCGGTGCCAATACGGTGGTGGAGGCGCGCGATTTCCAGCCGGGTCTGCACACGCAATGCCGCGTCCAGGTTGGACAGCGGCTCATCGAACAGGAACACCCGGGGGTGCTTGACGATGGCCCGACCAATAGCCACACGTTGCCGCTGCCCGCCAGACAAGGCCTTGGGCAGACGGTCCAGCAGCGGCGTGAGCTGCAGCATTTCGGCCGCTTCGCGCACCTTCTCGTCAATCTCGGCGGTGTTGGCGCCAAACACCTTGAGGCCGAAAGCCATGTTCTCGCGCACCGTCATGTGCGGGTACAGCGCGTAGCTCTGGAACACCATCGCCACGCCGCGGCGTGCCGGCGGCAGGTCGTTCACACGCTCGCCGCCGATCAGCAAGTCACCACTGCTGATGTCTTCCAGGCCCGCCACCATGCGCAACAGAGTGGATTTGCCGCAGCCCGAGGGGCCCACGAACACACAGAATTCACCGTGTTCGATGGTCAGATTGGCGTTGTTGATGGTCAACGGAACCTGCGGGCTGTAGCGCTTGCAGACGTCGCGGAATTCGATCTTGGACATGATGGTGCCTTCCAGACAGGATCAGATTTCGGCCAGCAGGCCACCCCAGGGTTGCAATGCCACTGCGCCGTCGGTCAGGGTTGCGCCCGCCAGCCCATGTCCGGCCAAGACGCGGGCCGAAGCGCACGACGCTGGCAGTGCCCAATGGGCCGGCCGGTCGCTGAAATTGAAAACGCACAGCACACGCGGCCCGTCGTGCTCGCGCACAAAGGCCAGTACTTGGTCGTCCACCGGCAACATCACCATGCCGCCTTTCACCAGTGCAGGTTGAGCACGACGCCATTGCATGAAGCGGGTGTAGAACGCCAGCACGCTGTCAGCGTCGCCCGCCTGAGCGTCCACCGCCAAGGCCGGGTGGGCCGGGCTGACGGGCAACCAGGGTTTGGCGCTGCCGAAGCCTGCATGGGGCTCGGTGGCCGACCAAGGCATGGGTGTGCGGCAGCCGTCGCGGCCTTTGAACTTGGGCCACATCTCGATACCGAAGGGGTCCTGCAGATCCTCGAAGGCGATGTCGGCCTCGGGCAAACCGAGTTCGTCGCCTTGGTAGACGCAGGGCGAACCGCGCAGGCTCAGTTGCAGGGCAGCTGCCAGGCGCAGCATTCGGCCATCCGGTTCAGCCCCACCCCAGCGCGTCGCCACCCGCACACAGTCGTGGTTGGACAAGGCCCAGCACGGCCAGCCATCGCCCACAATGTCCAGGAAGCGGCTGAACAGCGCGTGCAGATACGGCGCGTCGTGCTGCTTGCCCAGCAAGTCAAAACAGTAGGCCATGTGCAGCTTGTCGCCGCCGCTGGTGTACTCGGCCATGCGGCCCAGGCCGTCGTCGTCGCCTATCTCGCCCACCATGGTGGTGTGGGGATACTCGTCCAGCAACGCTCGCAGTCGGCGCAAGAAGTCCAGGTTCTCGGGCTGGCTCTTGTCGTACAGGTGGCGCTGCCAACCGTAGGGGTTCACCGCATCCACCGCCGGGTCGTTGTCGCGGGGCCGGCCACGGCCTGGGTTGCTGCGCAGTTCGCGGTCGTGGAAGTAAAAATTGGCGGTATCCAAGCGGTAACCGTCCACTCCCAGCTCCAGCCAGAAGCGCACGTCGTCCAAAATGGCCTGCTGCACCGCTGGGTTGTGAAAGTTCAGGTCCGGCTGGCTACTCAGGAAGTTGTGCATGTAGTACTGCAACCGCCCCGTATCCCACTGCCAAGCGCTGCCACCGAAGATGCTCAACCAGTTGTTGGGCGGGTTGCCATCGTCCTTGGCGTCGGCCCACACGTACCAATCGGCCTTGGGGTTGTCGCGGCTGCTGCGGCTTTCCTTGAACCAGGGGTGCTGGTCGGAGGTGTGCGACAGCACCTGGTCGATCATCACCTTCAGGCCCAGCTCGTGGGCGCGGGCCACCAGAGTGCGGAAGTCGTCCAGCGTACCGAACATCGGGTCCACGTCGCGGTAGTCGCTCACGTCGTAGCCGAAGTCCTTCATCGGGCTCTTGAAAAAGGGCGACAGCCAGATGCCGTCGGCGCCCAGCTTGGCCACGTGCTCCAGCCGGGCGGTGATACCGGGCAGGTCGCCCACGCCGTCGCCATTGCTGTCTTGGTAAGAACGCGGGTAGATCTGGTAGATGACGCCGCCGCGCCACCATTCGTTGTTGGGTGCCTTGTTGCTCATGGGTCAGGGTGAGTAAAGTGGATGGGAGCTGGGCTCAGCCCTTGACGGCGCCAGCCGTGAGGCCCGAGACGATCTTTTTCTGGAACACCATCACCAGCGCCACCAGCGGCAGCGTGACCAGCACAGAAGCGGCCATGATGTTGCCCCACGGGATGTCGTACTTGCTGGCGCCGGAAATCAGCGCGATCGACACCGGCACGGTGCGCTCGTTGTTGTCCAGCACGAAGGTCAGGGCAAACAGGAACTCGTTCCAGGCGGCAATGAAAGCCAGCAGTCCGGTGGACACCAGCGCCGGCCAAAGCAGCGGCAGGAACACGTCCTTGATGATGCGCCACGGGCTGCAACCGTCCATGATCGCGGCCTCCTCCAGCTCCTTGGGCAACTGCTTCATGAAGGTGGTCAGCACCCACACGGTGAAGGGCAAGGTGAAAATCATGTACGGCAGCACCAAGCCCATGGCCTTGTTATAGATGCCCAGGAAACGGATCAGCTCGAACATGCCGGCCAGCACCGCCACCTGCGGAAACATGGACACCGCCAGCACCGCCGTCAGCAACAGACCACGGCCTTTGAACTGGATGCGCCCCAGCGCATAGGCAGCCGTCACGCCAATGAACAGCGAAATCGCCACCACCGTCACCGACACCATCACCGAGTTGACGATGTGGCGGCCAAAGGGTTGCTCTGCCAGGGTGAACAGCGACACGTAGTTGCCCAGCGACCATGCGGCCGGCCACAGACTGGGATCGAACAGCGCCGACCCGCTCTTGAACGAGGTGGTGATGGCGTACAGGAAGGGGAATACCGAGAACACGACCACCACCGCAGCCGTCAGGTAGAGCGCCACGCGCCAGAACAGGGGGGTTTTCATGGCTTCAGTCCTCCGCCAGTTTCATGCGACCCAACTTGATGTAGGCCACGGTGCACAGACCAATGATCAGGAACAGCGCGGTGGACGCGGCCGAGCCATAGCCCATGTAGCCGTTCTCCACCATCTCGCGGCGCACAAAGCCCGACATGCTGATGGTGCTGTTGTTGTTGGAGGTGAGCACGTAGATCAGGTCGAACACGCGCAGAGCATCCAGCAGGCGGAAGATCACCGCCACCATCAGTGCCGGCTTGATCAGCGGCAGCGTCACCTTCCAGAACACACGCAAGGGGTGCACACCATCCACCTTCGCGGCTTCGTAACAGTCTTTGGGCAGCGTCTGCAGCGCCGCCAGAATCAGCAGGGCCATGAAGGGGGTGGTCTTCCAAACGTCCACTGCCACCACCGTCCACAGCGCGTAGGCGGGGTCGGCCGTCCACGCCACTTTTTCGGCCAACAGGCCCCAGTCCACCAGCCACTGGTTGATCACGCCAAACTGGTCGTGCAGCATCCAGCCCCACATCTTGGCCGACACGATGGTGGGAATGGCCCAGGGCACCAGCACGGCGGTGCGCACAAAGGTGCGGCCTTTGAAGTCCTGGTTCAGCAGCAGGGCCACGCCCAGGCCGAACAGGGTTTCCAGCGTCACAGAAACCAGACTGAACTTCAGCGTGTTCAGGATCGACAGGCCCCAGTCGCTGGCCCAGAACCCGTCGGTGTAGTTGGGGTTGGCAAACAACCCGTACTCGCCAAAGTAGTTCTCAAAACCCACAAACTGGGTTTGTTCAAGATTGTTGATGTTCGCGTCCGTGAAGCTGAACCAGATGGTCCGGCTCAGGGGCCAGAGCGCGACCAGCAACAGCACGATCAGCATGGGCGCCAGAAAGGTCCACGCGGTTCGGGTTTTGTTCTGCATGGGGGTTCAGCCGTGTCGGATTGAAAAAATATCCGGCTGGCACGGCCGTCACAGGAGGCAGCCAGCCGGAACGTCACTGACGCAAGTCAGCTCACCACTTGCCGCGCTTGATCTGGTTCAAACGACCTTCCAGGCGCTTGACCGAGTCCTCGGCCGAGGTCTTGCCAGACAGCACGTCGTGGGTCGCATTCCAGAATGCCGCACTCACTTCGGGGTACTTGGCGCCGGTGGCCGTGGCCGGGCGCGGCACGGCACTGGTGAACACGTTGTACAGATCGCCGAAGAAGGGGTTGGCGGCCAGCACATCCTTGTCCTTGTACAGGGCGGCAATCGTCGGGTTGTAGGAACCGTTGATGGCGCGGTACTTCTGCGACTCGGCGCTGGTCATGTACATCACCAAGTCGGCGGCAATGGCCGGGTTCTTGGAGTACTTGGATACCGCGAGCTGCCAGCCACCCAAGGTGGCAGCATTCTGGCCGTCAGCACCGCCCTTGGGCAACGCAGAGACGCCGATCTTGCCGGAGATTTTGGAGTCCTTGGCATTGCCCAGCGACCAGGCGTAAGGCCAGTTGCGCATGAAAGCAGCGTTGCCGTTCTGGAATACGCCGCGCGCTTCCTCCTCGGCGTAGTTCAGCACGCCCTGAGGTGCGATGGTACCGATCCAGGAAGCGGCTGTTTTCAGCGCCTTGATGGCCCCCGGGTTGTTGATGGTGATGTTGCCCTTGTCGTCAACGATGTTGCCACCTTTGTAGCTGTGCACCCACTCCACCGCGTCGCAGGTCAGGCCTTCGTAAGCCTTGGCCTGGAACACAAAGCCCTGGAAATCGCGGTTGCCGGCGGCACGCTCGCCATCCTGAATCACCTTGGCCGTGGCGGCGAGCTCTTCCCAGGTGGTGGGCGGCTTTTGCTGGTACTTCTCCACCAGGTCTTTGCGGTAGAACAGCAGGCCGGCGTCGGTGAACCAGGGCATGGCCAGCAGCTTGCCGTCCACGGTGTTGTTGGCGACGATGGCCGGAAAGTGCTCCTTCTCCACGCCCTTGCTGTAAGGCTTGAGGTCTACCAGATGGTCCTTGATCACGCCGGGCCACACCACGTCCACGTTGACCACATCCAGGTCGGGTGACTTGGCGGCAAACAACTGACGGAACAACGCCAGGATGTCCGTGGTGCTGTTGGGAATGGTAAACAGCTTGACTTCGTGACCGGTTTTCTTGGACCACTCTGAAGTCATCTTCTTGCAGGTCTCGTAGTCCTGGCCCACCGAGCCACACGAAATGGTGATGGTGGCGGCCTGCGCGCCTGCGATGAACAACGGAGCCGACACGGCCAGCACAGTGGCCTTGACAACGCGATGGAGCTTGAACATTTTCATCCTCTGCCTCTGTTGGGAATTGAAATCGTTGGACCGCCGTTCACTCATTGTGTGGCGTCAACAGGCAGATTGGAGCATTCATGCAAACGTTTGCATCATGGGGTAAACCCTGAAGATCCCGATCTTGTAACCAGTATGAACCTCTGTTTTGTCAGATTACAGAACATAATCAAACCGAAAAATGCAATCGATTGCATTTGACGCCAAAGTGCGGAAATTGTTGAAAATCGACTGGTATTCAACGTGCGCTGCTCTCGCGCACGACCAACTTGGTGCTCAGCACCACGCTCCGCCTAGGCTCACCCTGCAGCGCTTCAAACAACAAGTCCACCAGAGCTTGTCCGGCCACGTCGGTCGGCTGGCGAACGGTCGTCAAGGAGGGGTGTACGTAACTGGCCATAGGGATATCGTCGTACCCCACGACCTTGACTTCTCGCGGCACATCCAACCCTCGGCTGGACAAGGCAGATATGACGTTGACAGCCGCGATGTCACTGCCTGCAAAAACACCATCGAACCCATGCCCGCTGTCGATCCAACGCGCCACCGCCTCGCGGGTCCCCTCCTCCCCGAACAGGAAGGGGTGAAACAACAAGGGATCTACGGTCATTCCTGACTCCTGAATCGCCTTGACATAGCCCTGGTGGCGCAAGCCCCCTTCTGGGTAGTGCGTGTCCCCCACAAAAGCGATCGATTGACAGCCTTGTTCGATCAAGTGGCGGGTTGCCAAGTAGCCGCCCAGAACGTTGTCAGACCCCACCACTCGGTACATGGCGTCGGGCAACACGGCACCCCAAACCACCAAAGGCAAGCCCTGGCTGGCCAGTTCATTCAGGTAGCCATGCCACCCCAACTGCCCAATCACGATCAGGCCAGCGACTTGTCCACCTTGAACCATGGCCGGAATCTGGTCAATGCGGTCGTCGTTCAGCCGGGTCAGCAGCAGGTTCATGCCGCGCGACTCCAGCGCATCGGCCACCTGCCCCACCATGCTCAGCAAGAACGGGTCGGACATGCGCTGCATGCTGTCACCCAAATGCACCAAAGCCACCGTTTGCACATCGCGCTTGCGCAGGTTCGCCGCCCCCACGTTCACCGTGTAATTCACAAGGAAGGCCGTCCCGATGCCGATCGCCTTGG
>CAZGDZ010000020.1:0-4903 GCA_964524855.1 uncultured Macromonas sp. | reverse complement strand
GGCTGCGGCTGCGCCAACTCGGTGATGCGGGCCCGGGTGGCCTCTGGAATCAGCGGGCTGCCGTTGAGCGCACGCGACACGGTGGAGGTGGACACCCCGGCCATGCGGGCAATGTCCGCCATCTGCATGCGTTTGCGGGAAGAGGACTTTTCTGGGGCGTTGGCTTTATCGGTTGGCATCTCTTCCCCATTCTAGCGACCACACATGCCAGAAATGATCATCAGACAACTTGGCGCAAAAAAAGCCCGCAAGCCGTGAGGCTGCGGGCCAAAAACCTTGGAGAAATGCAGGGGACGCGCGATCAGAACGCGTAGTTCAGGCGCACGCGCACTGCGGTCAGGTTTTCCACGCCCGTGCCGGTGGAGTGGCTGATGGCGGGGGTGATGGTGGCACCTTTGATGCCCATCAGCGGGAAGCTGTAAGCCGCGTAGAAGGTGTTGACCTTGGTATTGTTGCCGCTGTTCTTGTCCTGGATGTAACCCACGCCAGCCGGACCGAAGGTCGCGTTCAGGCCGAAGGAGGACTTGTTCAGGTCGCTGCTTTTGGCGTAGCTGGCATTCAGGTTGCTGTCCTTGGTCAGTGCGTAACCAGCAGACAGGCCGTAACCGGTGGTGGTGCCAGTTTGACCATTGGTCTTGAAGGACTCGTAGCCAGCGCGCACGGTCAATGCTCCGGTGTTGTACACCACCGTCGGACGCAGGCCTTGCTCAACGCCAGCGCTGCCATCTTTGTGGGACACCACGCCCAGTTCAGCACGCAGGCCGGGAGCGGCGTTCAGGCCGACCACGAAGTGGATCTTGCCGTCTTTGAAGCGACCACGCAGGGCGTTGGCACGGTAGCCGTTGCCACCGATGGCTTCAGAGACCACCACATCCTTGCCCAGCGGGAACAAGTCAGCGGCTTCCTGACGGCCCAGCTTCAGGTCCACCGACTTGTTGCCGAACTGGATCCAGGCGTCGTCAATGGTCACTTCGTTGTTGCCAGTGCTGCTCAGCGGCACGATCAGGGTGCCTTTGGCGCGCACGAACTTGTCGCCATCGTTCATCAGCTCGGCCGTGGCGTTGATTTCAACGCGACCACCCAGGTAAGTCTTGCTCGGGGTGGCGCCTTGCGAACCCTGGAAGGTCGGGTCGGCTTCGAGGTTGGCGTCGAACTTCACGTCGGCGTGAGCCAGCGAAACAAAGGCAGCAGCGGCAGCCACAGCGGCCAGTTTGAATGTCGTTTTCATGGGATCTCCTGGGAGGAAAGTTGGTTGGAATAGACACCTTCCAGCAGTCCATCCACGTGGCCTGAACTCCTGAAAGTGGCGCTATTCCATCATTCATGCAAACGTTTGCACCAAGGGATAACCCTAAAAACCGAGCTTGTAACCAGAACGAACTTCGAAACCGAAACAAATGCGCAACAATGAGGGATAACCCGGCTATGCAATCGTTTGCACTGTGATAGCGCTGGCTCGCCAGGCCCGTGGCGTCATCGAAAACGCCCGCTTGAACGCCTGAATGAAGTAACCTGAACGGCTGTAACCACAAGCCCACGCCACCTCTTTCACGGCCAGTTCGGTGTGCCGCAAGAGGTGGCAGGCCCGCTCCATGCGCAGGCGGGCGATGTAGGCCACCAGGTATTCCCCCGCTTCTTTGCGAAACCGCTGTGACAGGTGGTCCGCACTGCACTCCGCTTGGTTGGCCAACCCCTGCACGCTCAGGCCGGCATCGCCCAGTTGGTTCTTCACCCACAAGCGCACCTTGGCCACCAACGGGCTGTCACCGCCCGGCTCGGTGCCATGGTCCATCAGCATCTGCCAAACACTGGTCAACGCGGCCGCTGCCAGCGCCAACGCCCGGCGTTGCTCGGCCGCCGCCCAATCGGGGGCATAGGCAGCGTCCCTTGGTTGAGCGACGTGGCTGGCCTGCTGCAACCATTGCAGTACCGGGCTGCAGGCGGCCCCATGTCGAAATTCAAGGTGACGAACCTCGGGTTGCCCTGCTTGGCGTTCCCCCGCCAAATGAACACTCAGGCGCTCTCGCTCGGCGTACAGCACCAAATTACTGAAGGGCGCCCCACCCTCGCCGCCCACCCGCTCTTGGTGCTGCACATAGGCTGGCAGCAGCAACACCTGACCAGGCCGAAGCAGGCATTCGCCGTCCGGAAAAGTGAAATGCGTCCAACCCGACAATTGCACGAACATCTCGGGTGCGGTGTGATAATGGCCCTGCGCCCCGGCCTGCCATGACACCCCGACCACCGGACGCACCAAGGGCCAAGCACCTTGCATGACCTGGGTCGATGCGGTCTGCAGCGCCGCTCTCAGCTGCGCCCCCTGCGGCCCCTGGGGGTCGATCGAAATGTCGGACGGCAACTCGCAATGGAAAACCAGGTTTTTTGACATCATTGGCGGAAAACTGGTGCTCATTTTCGGCATGGAAAGCACGCCCGCATCCTACGATATTGGGATGACGCACCCCGACCCGATCGACTATGCACTCCCTGTCACGCTGGACACCGCACCCACACCGCCCACTCCAGCCCGGCTGCGCCAGGCCCGCTGGGCCACCCGCGCGCAGTTTCTCGCCCTGGGCGTGCTGGCCGGGTTTTGGGGCGTGCACATTCCGTCCGTCAAAGCAGGGTATGCGCTGAACGAAGCCACCTTGGCCATGGTGTTGCTGGCCGTCGCGCTGGGTGCCGTCGTCGCGCTGCTGACCGCTGGGCGTGTGATTGCTGCGTTCGGTGCCCAGCGCACTGCCCAAATCACCGCGGTGTTGATGGGGACGTTCATCGCTTTGGCGCTGCACTGGCCCACGCTGCCCGTGTTGCTGCTATCGATGGTGTTGATGGGCTCGGCCATGAGCCTGTTTGACGTGGCCATCAACACCGAAGGCTCTGCACTCGAATCGGTGGGCCAGCACCCGATCATGGGCAACTTGCACGGCAGTTTCAGCATCGGCGGCATGGCCGGGGCCATGGTGGCAGGCTTGTTCCTCAAAGCAGGAATGCCCGCGACCTGGCAGCTGGGCTTGGCCGGCGCAGTCGTCGCGGCATGGGTGTTGTTCAGCGCACGCGGCATGCTGCCTACCCATCCGATGGCGACAGAAGAAGGCGCGGCACAGAATGCGTCTTTCCAATGGCCCACCGGCACACTGTTGATCTTGGGCTTGCTTGCTTTTGCCGGCATGAGCGCCGAAGGCGCCATGTACGACTGGAGCGTGCTGTATTTGCAGCAAGAAGTGGCCATGCCGCAAGCCCAGGCCGCCTGGGGCTACGCAGCTTTCTCAGGGGCCATGGCGGCGGCCAGATTTGGTGGCGATGCCCTGCGCACCCGTTACCCGGAACGCAGCCTGCTACAGGTGGGCGGAGCCCTGTCGGCCATCGCCATGGCACTGGTGCTGGTCACGGCCCACCCGGTGGTCGCGTTCATAGGGCTGGGTTTGGTGGGCGCAGGCCTGGCCATGGTGGTGCCCATTTTGTACAACGCGGCATCGCGCGTGCCAGGCCAAACGCGTGCCAATGGCATCGCCTCCGTTTCCGCCATTGGCTACAGCGGCTTCCTGCTGGGCCCGCCGGTCATTGGCGGCGTGGCGCAGTTCAGCTCACTCACCTGGGCGCTGGCACTGGTGGTGCCGCTGGCGGGGCTGTTGGCCTGGGGCGCCAAGCACGTGCCGCAAGCGAATTGACCCACCTGCCAAGTACCCCTGCGGGCATGACGCTCAGCTCTGGCTGGGCACCGAAGCTCTGCCGCTGGCACCCAATTCGCGTTCCAGCAAAGTGGCCACCTGTTTGCGCAGTTGCAGGTTCTCGGCCGTCAATTGCTTGACCTGCTGACGCAAACGCTGCAATTCGTCTGTTGCAGCATCGGCTGTGCCGGCGTCATCGTCCAGCGCGGCGGTCGGGTTGCCCGGCGCGTCGTCAGGCGCCGATTCGCGGTGTTTCCGTTTGGCCTCGCGCACCCGCTTGGCGGCCTGCTTCAAGCCCTGCATGCCTTCGCTCGCGGCTTCCTTCTGCTCCACTTCGGGCAAGGTCGCCACCGCAGCGGCCGCGTTCAACGACAAGGCACCAGTCTTGACCGCCGTGACCACCTCGGGCGCGGCCTGCTTGTGGATTTTTTCGATCATCACCACCTGGTTGCTCGACAACCGGGCTGCGCGGGCAATGTCCTCGCGGCTCTTGAGCGGCCGGGTCAGCGCGGCGATGGCAGGTGTCGCCTCACCCTCCCAGGGCAGATCACCCGCCGGCTCGCCCTCGCCCTCGGCATCCGCTGCAGATGAGGCTGCGGCCTGGTTGGCCGAAGTCGCCAGATAGGCCGCGCGGCGCTGATCGATGATTTCGCGTTTGCGCAGCGCCAACACCCCGCGCTGGAAATCCGACACGCTGCGACGGCCCAGGTGCTGGTCAATCATCCACAGGTGCACGTCTTCTATGGTTTTGAACAACTGACTCTGCACCGTTTGGAACGGCAGGTTGTGCTTGGTACAGATTTCGTGCCGGTTGTGGCCATCCACCAGCAAATCGCCCCACAGCACCAAGGCGTCGCGGCAGCCTTCGGTCAGCAGGCTGCGCTCCAGCGCGGCGTACTCGTCGGGGGTCAAGGGGTCGATGTAGGCTTTGAGTTCGGGATCAACGACGATGTTCATGTGCGGGCGAGGTGCAGGGGCGGGCCGCGCGCGTGACGCGTCCCGTCGGACAAAAGGGCTGCATTGTAGGCACGTGCGGGTTGGGGGTGACGGCCTTCTTCAGCCCTGCACCGTGGTGCCCGCCACGATGAATTGACCACCAGCCACGTGGTGAATGGTTCGCAGTTCGTTGGGGGCGGTGTCAAAGTGCCAGCGGCCTTGGCTGAAAACCCGCTCGTCCGCCCAGGCCGCCTCGACCTGGCCGATGAAGAGATCGTAGGTGTGCTGGTTGTGCG
>CAZGDZ010000019.1:0-13137 GCA_964524855.1 uncultured Macromonas sp. | reverse complement strand
GTTTACCAAGACGTGTTCGGCGAAGGCAGCTTCACCGGCAAGGGCTTGCTGCACGTGGCAGCACTGCACGCCGTGCTGGGCTCGCGCTTGCCTGCCGAGCAGATCCTCAGCCACGACCTGCTGGAAGGTGCTCTGGCACGCTGCGCCGTGGTCACAGACATCACCCTCATCGAGGCCGACCCGCTGCACGCCGATGCTGCGGCGGCTCGCCTGCACCGCTGGACGCGCGGCGACTGGCAACTGCTGCCCTTTGTGATGCGCGGCAACCGCTGGCCGCTGGGTGCCATCAACCGCTGGAAGCTGTTCGACAACCTACGGCGTTCCCTGGTCGCACCTGCGTGCCTGGCCCTGATCGTGCTGTCCATGGCGGGCCATGGCCTGCCACTGGCCGCAGCCCTGGCGCTGACCGGTGCCGCCTTCGCGGGCGGGCCCTTGCTGGGTGCGCTGGCCAGCGCTTTTCCAGCGCACTGGAGGTTGGCTGGCCCCCGGTTCCTGCACGCTGCACTGATGGATGTGCTGCGCGCGCTGGCCGGTGGCCTATGGCATTTGGCCATGCTGTTGCAAACGGCCGCATGGGCCAGCGACGCCGTGTTGCGCACCCTGTACCGTTTATCGGTCAGCCGCAGGCGATTGCTGGCGTGGACCACCGCCGATGCCGCACAGGCACGCCTGCGCCCGGGACTGCCCGCAACGCTGTGGCGTCACTGGCGCGAGCCCGTGGCGGCTTCGGCCCTGTTGGCGCTGTTATCCATAGATGGATCGCCCCCAGCGGCGCCCGCCGTGGTGCTGCTGCTGATCTGGACGGGCGCGCCACTGCTCGTGTGGCTGTGCAACACCGCCTGGGTGGTACCGTGCCAGCCTGCACTGACGCCCGTGGACACCGCACTGCTGCAAGGCGTGGCGCGCGACTCATGGCGGCTGTTCGAGCGCTGCGTGGACGCCGACAACCACCACCTCCCCCCCGATAACCTGCAACTCTCCCCCTTTGAGGTGGTCGCCCACCGTACGTCCCCCACCAATATAGGGCTGTACCTGCTGAGCACCGCATGCGCACGCCAGTTTGGCTGGATCGGCACCGAGGAGTTGTTGTCGCGGATCGAAGGCACGTTGCACACGTTGGAACAACTGGAGCGCCACCAGGGCCACTTTCTCAACTGGTACGACACCCAAACCCTGCATCCTCTGTTCCCGCGTTACGTGTCCACCGTGGACAGCGGCAACCTCTCGGCGCACCTGTTGGCCGTGGCTCAGGCCTGCCGTGAACTGGCACGGGAGCCACACAGCCGCCATGCACACGAAAACGCATTGCGTCAATCGCACATCCGCTTGCAGCCCTGCCAAACAGTCATACGCAGCCTGCTGCCCGACCCCGTCCAGCAAGCGCTGCTGAACCATTTGCTGGCGTCCGAGCCGCCCGAGCCGGGCGACACCACAGCCCTCGCCACTTGGCAGACCATGCTCAGCACTACCTGCCGGGCGTTGGCTGAACTGGCACCCCAAGCCGAGGCATCTTCCGTGATACGTCATCCTGCCAAGGAGCGCGCCCCCGTGCTGTGGCTGCTGGGCGACCACCTGGCCACACTGCGCTCGATCGGTCTGGACCGCCTGGCTGAAGGCCCCACGGGCACTCCGTTGGCCGTCCGGCGATTGACCGACCTGGCCCAGGCACTGGAGAACTGGGCCTGGGCACCCAACTTCCAGTTCCTTTACCACCCAAAGCGGCACCTGCTGCACATCGGTTACCGGCTCGAAGACCAGACGCTGGACAGCGCGTACTACGACCTGCTGGCCTCCGAGTCCCACGTTACCAGCTTCGTGGCCATGGCCAAGGACGACGTGCCCGTTCGACACTGGACGGCGCTGGCGCGGCCCTTTTTTTCCAGTGGAAAGCACGCGGTGCTTCGCTCGTGGTCAGGCTCGATGTTCGAGTACCTGATGCCAGCGCTGGTGATGACCAGCCCTCGTGGAAGTGCGCTGCACGAAGCCGACCGTTCCGCGCTGCGGGAGCAGATGGCGTTTGGACGCCACCAAGGCTTGCCTTGGGGGGTGTCTGAAAGTGCCTACGCGGGACGCGATCAGGGGCTGGCCTACCAGTACGCGCCACAGGGCGTACCCCGGCTGGCGCTGCGGCGTAACCCGTTGTACGAGCGTGTGGTCGCCCCCTACGCCACAGCGCTCGCCGCCATGGTCGACGCGCGCCAAGCTTGCCGCAACTTTCGCCGACTGGAGGCGCACGCAGCGCGCGGACAATACGGCTTCATAGAAGCGCTGGACTTCACCCACAACCGCCAGACGCACGGCGGCGGCTTCACGCTGGTCAACACCTACATGGCACACCACCAGGGCATGAGCATCGTGGCACTGGCCAACGTCCTGCTCCACGGACCGGCACAGCGTTGGGGCATGGCCCATCCACGGATCGAGGCCATGGGATCTCTGCTGCACGAACGCGCCCCACGTGAACTGCCCGCCCCCACACAGCCGCCGACCGTTGCGCTAAAAGCGCTGCAGCACCGCACAGCGCCCCCGGTGCGTGTGCTGGTGCCGGACGCCCTGGCGCTGGCACCCACACACCTCATGTCCAACGGTCACTACAACGTGACCTTGCGCCCCAACGGCGCTGGTTGGAGCCGCCTCGGCCAGACCGGCATCAACCGCTGGCGCGACGACAGCCTGCGCGACGCCTGCGGCAGCTTCATCTACCTGCGCCGGTACACAGATGGCTCACCAGGCGTACAAGGCGCGCACGCGTCCATCACCAGCCACCCGGCCCCCGATCCGCAAGCCAGCTACCAGAGCAGCTTCCTGGTTGACCGGGTGTGTTTCGAAGCCAGATGGACCGACCTGCGTGCACTCACCACCGTATGGGTAAGCCCGGAGGACGACATCGAACTGCGCAAGGTGGTGCTTTTCAACCTGAGTGACAAAGCCATTGAAGTGGAACTGACCGCCGCACTGGAAGTGACCTTGGTCAGCCACGCCAACGACGAGGCGCACCCCGCGTTTTCTGGCCTTTTCGTCCAGGCCGAATGGCGGGCACCACAGCGCGCCTTGCGTTTTGTGCGCACCCCACGCCTGCAGACCGAAAGCGCAGTGCGCGCCGCACTGTTCCTGGCTGACATCCAGGGCGAGGCCCTGAGCCTGGTGGCCCAGACCGACCGCCAGCAATGGCAGGGGCGCAACCGGCCCCACAGCCACCCGCTCGGTGCCATGCATGCCCTGCCCGCCGAGTCCTGCGCGCTGCGCACTGGGCTTGACCCAGTAGCTGCACTCGGTGCCGTGCTGCGCCTGCCTCCCGGAGGCCAGGCCTGCGTCACCTTTGCTACCGCTGCCAGCCACGACGAGGCTGCGCTGACCGCCGTGATCGACAAATACCAGCAACCCAGCTACGTGGAAAGGTCATCCACCATGTCGGCCACCTTCGCTGGCATACAAACCTTGCCGCACCGCCTGCACACCGAATACCTGCCCGCGCAACAAGCCCTCACCAGCGCACTGCTGATGGTGTTGCCAAAAGCCGACGCCACGGGTGCGGGCAAAAACACCCACCACGAAGCCCCCGGCGGCCACAGCGACAGGCGGCTTCTTTGGCCGCTGGGCCTGTCTGGGGAGCGTCCGCTGCTGCTGGTCCATGCTGGCCCGGTCCAGGGTCTGGCACTGCTGCGCATCATGGCCCTCCTGTTGCGCGAATGGTCTCGTGCCAGTATCGGGTGCGACCTTGTGGTGCTCAGCAGCGAGGTGTACGCCCACCACATGCCCCTGCAACAAGCATTCATGCAGATGTGCAATCAGCACCAGGCAGAAACCGCCAGCCACCGCGACCCACCCGTGACCGGCTTCCACATGTTCCATCGCGACAGCGTCACTCCGGCGCAAATCGAAACCCTGAGTCGCCTGGCCCGCGTACAACTGCACGCCGACGGACGGCCATTCCTGCACCAGATCAAGGCTTGGACAGAACGCCACGAGGCCCTGGTCGCAGACCAGTTGCGTGCCTCATCTTCCGAACCCATCCCCGTGCGCATGCAACCCACCAGCACGACCCGCACCGACCCACCCAGCGGTCAGTTCGACAACGAAACTGGCGCCTTCACCTTCGAAGTCGGACAAGGTCAGCGCCCGCCCCGCCCCTGGATCAACGTACTGGCCAACCCTGGCATGGGCACACTCGTCACGGAAAGCGGCGCCGGTCACACCTGGGCCGTCAACAGCCACATGAACCAACTCACAGCATGGTCCAACGACCCTGTGAGCGACCCGCCCGCCGAATGGTTCTTGCTGCAAGACCGCCGAACCCGAGAGATATGGAGCATGACACCATCGGCCTGGGGCGACGACAGCATCCCCAGCCGGGTGGTCCACACCCAGGGACTCACCACCATCAGCCAGCAACACGGGGCCGTGTTCATGTCGCTGAGCTGGTGCGTTGACCCGGACACCTCCATCAAACAAGTGCGGGTGCGCTTGCTCAACCAGGGCCAGCGCAAGGCACACCTGCGCATCGTCGGCATGGTCGAATGGATATTGGGCAGCAAACGCAGCGACCGTGCCACAGTGCACACCACGCCCATTTTCGAGCCCCCGCAACGCGGCGAACTGTTGGCCCTGCTGTGCACCCAGACAGAAGCCACCAGCGGCATGGACAACGGCACTGCATTCTTCTGCGAAGGCCACCCGGGCACAGACACGCCCGGCCACGACCGCACCGCAGAAGGCCTGGACTGGACATGCAACCGACAGGCCTTTTTTGACGCCCAGGGCCGCCTGGCGCTGCCCAGACGCCTGGGTCAGCACGCAGGCAGCGGCCTGGACCCCTGCGCAGCCATGGCACGGCTGGTCACACTGCGCCCGGGTGCCAGCGTGGAACAGGTGTTCCTGATCGGCTACGCCGCAAACCCCGAGGCCGCCGTACAGTTGGCCCGGCAGGCCATCACCCTCAGCGCGGCTGAGCGGGAAAGCGCCGCGAAGTCTCGTTGGAACACCCTGCTGCGTGCCAGCCGCGTGCGCACGCCAGACCCCTTGCTGGACGCGTTGGTGAATCACTGGCTGTTGTACCAAACCGTGTCCTCGCGCCTGTGGGCCAAGGCCGCGTTCTACCAGGCTGGCGGCGCCACAGGTTACCGCGACCAATTGCAAGACACCATGGCTCTGGCCTGGGCCGCCCCAGCCATGCTGCGCGAGCAGATCGTGCTGTGCGCGTCGCGCCAGTTTGAATCCGGCGACGTTCAGCACTGGTGGCATGCCCCCAGCGGTGCAGGCGTGCGCACCCATTTCTCAGACGACCTATTGTGGCTACCTTACGCGTGCGCGCATTACCTGCGCGCGACCGGGGATGCGGCGGTGCTCGACGAAAGCGTTCCCTTCCTGGAAGGTACCGTCATAGCACCGGGCGCCGAAGACGCCTACGACACACCGCGCACCAGCACCTTGTCGGTCAGCGTGTACGAACACGCTGCGCGAGCCATCGACCACAGTCTGCGCGTGGGCAGCCACGGCCTACCGCTGATGGGCAGCGGGGACTGGAACGACGGCATGAACCGGGTCGGTCACGAGGGACGTGGCGAATCCGTCTGGCTTGCGTGGTTCCTGTGCGCCATCGTGCAACATTGGGCCCCCTTGGCCCGCCAGCGTGGCGAACCCGAGCGCGCCACGCGCTGGGAAACATCGCGCAGCGGCTGGCAAAAGGCCCTGCAAGGTCCGGCGTGGGACGGCCAGTGGTACCTGCGCGCCTTCTTTGACGATGGCAGCCCGCTGGGCACACACACCCAGCCCGAAGCGCAGATCGACCTGATCGCCCAGGCCTGGGCAGTGCTCAGCCACGAAGCCCCCCTGATGCGCCAGCATCAGGCCATGGACGCTGTGCAAACGCACCTGATGGACCAGGATCACGGCATGCTGCGGCTGTTGACGCCCGCCTTCGCACGCGCCAACCCCAGTCCAGGCTACATCCAGGCGTACCCACCCGGTGTGCGCGAAAACGGTGGCCAGTACACCCATGCAGGCGTCTGGGCCCTGATGGCCGCCGCTGCCTTGGCACAGCACGCACACGGCGAACGGTATGCCAACGATCTGCCCTACCTGTACTTCACCTGCCTCAGCCCCGCGCACCGTGCCAGCCACCCCCAATGGGGGAAAGCTTACGGACTGGAGCCCTACGCCGTCGCAGCCGACGTTTACAGCGAACCGCCCTATGCAGGCCGTGGCGGCTGGAGCTGGTACACCGGTGCAGCCGGCTGGATGCACCGTGCCGTGCTGGAATCCATCATCGGTTTGCACCTGGACGCCCAGGAACTGTTCTTCACGCCATCCATCCCCTCACATTGGCCACAGGCTGAGCTGACGCTGGAACGTGCGGGGCGCCGTATGCGCTTTGTGTTGTTCCGGGGGAGCGCGGCACAAGCACTGGAAGCGTGCGGTGATTCCACAGCCCAAACCCTTCAACCAGCCCAACGCCTGCGCTGGCCAGATTTGCCCGCGAACAGTTGCTTTGTCATCGCCTTGCCGCCGTTGTCCTAGCGCATGCTCGTTGCCGCTGGCGAATAAAGGCAGTCGTGCCGAGCCACTGCGTGAGCGATTTGAGGTTACCGGTGTGCCAAGACGAAGTCGATAAACCCGCGCTCAACCGAAGTGGAAACCAGCTTGACCTGTACCAGTTCACCAAGATGGATACTGGTGGTGACCCCCTTGATTCTTCCCTCTGCGGGCGGCTCGAAAATGCGTACCCATATGCCCTTGTCGCCCGCCCCGGTGACCACGCCAGCAAAGACCTGACCGATGTGAGAGTGAAGCAGCAAGGCGGCCTCGGACTTGCGAACCTGCCGCTCCACCTTCTGTGCAGCGTCCTCCTGGGTGGTGCAGTGCATGGCCAACTCATCCAGTTCCTCGTCTGTATACGCCGGGGGTGCGTCGGCCAACGCTGCCTTCAACAATCTTTGAGTGATCAAGTCCGGGAAACGCCGGTTGGGCGCGGTGGAATGCATGTAGTCCTGCACGGCAAGGCCAAAGTGACCGATCGCCGGCGCCTGAGGCCGCTCGACCACGTATTCGCCCGAGCCCATCAGTTTGACAATCACCAGCGACAGATCGGGAAAGCGCAAGGGGTCGGCACGGTGTTGTTGCGCCAGAAAATCCTCCAAGGCCTTGCCATCCGGCTGCCGAGGCAGGCTCGTGCCGTACTGGTGTGCAACCTCAACAATACGCTGCCACCGTTCCGGTGACCGAACCACCCGCCGCAACGAGGCCATGCCTTTGTCCGCCAGGAACCGGGCGGTACAGCCGTTGGTGGCGATCATGAATTCTTCGATCAACTGCCGGGCGCGGTTTTGCGGTTGTTGCCGTATCGCGGTGATGCGCTCGCCTTGAAACAGAGCCCTGGGCTGGAAGGTTTCAAACTCCAGCGAGCCCTGCGCGCGGCGCAACACCCGGAGTTTTTGGGCAAGGTCGTCTTGCCAGCGAAGTTGAGAGCTCATGCCCTCGACGCGGCGGGCAGGCTCAGGCAACTCGCCTTCACCCTCGATCCAGGCCGACACCGCGTCATACGCGAGCTGTGCCTTGTTGCGCACGTTGGCCCGGTAGATGGAGGAACTGGTCAAGATGCCGTCATCGCTGAACAGCATCTCAACGACAACAGCCAGCCGGTCTTGTTCGGGGTTCAGTGAAGTCAGGTCGGTGCACAGGCGCTCGGGCAACATCGGAAAGATCCGCGCTGAGGTGTACACCGAAGTCGTGTTGTGGCGCGCATGCGCATCGATCGGCGTGCCCTTTTTGACCAGGGCATCGACATCCGCAATGGCGACGAACAACCGCGTCTCCCGATGCTTCACCGGCTCTATGGCTGTCAGTTGATCCAGGTCCCGGGAGTCGTCGTTGTCGATGGAGCACCAAGGCAGGCCACTCAGGTCCCGGATACGGGAATCCTTCTCCATCGCTGGACTGCTCAGTCGTGCCAATTGCTTGTGCACGTCGCTGTGGAACTCCGGCTCCAGGCCTCGGCTGAACATGGCCCACGAGGCGATCGTGGCCAGGCTGGTGCGGTGATGGGTCAACGCTTGGCGCATGGTGTGTTCTCCGGCAGTGAGCTTGCATTCTGCGCCTGTGGTGGGCTGCTGAGTTTGCATGTGCCCCACATTTGATGTACGGTGTGATCGGGTGACGCCGTCGCCCCGCCCGACCAAACCAGGAGTTTGTCATGAGCAAGAACCAAAGCCCCGCAGACAAGCAGGAGCCCCACACGGGCAAGGTGGCCAACGACACCAACAAACAGGGTGAGCAAGACGCAACGCAACTGAATCAGGGACACCGCACGCCTCAGAGCCGCAGCGATCGTGAAAGTCAAGTAGGGGGTGCCAACCAGTCGCAGTCCCGCCGAGGCACCGTCGGTGGTGATCACGGCCGTTAAGCCTCGTTCAGTTTTCTACAACCAGGGATTCAGATGGCCACCACAAACAATGCGCCGGTTGACCCTTCTTCGACCCCCCAGCATCAGACTGAAGAGATGTTGTCTGCGATGGAAGGAAAGTTGGATAACCTGGAAAAAAAGCTGGACCAAGTCATTGAACTTCTGAGGCAGCTCACCATGCAGGGCGATCAAAAGAAGCGCATTCCTTGGGAGTGAATCTGTTTTTAGGCCAGCAAGATGCACTGCGATAACTGTCAGTTCTGGAATCCCAAAGACGCCGTTTCGGAGCATGGTGCCGGGCTGTGCCACAGGTTTCCGTCACAGCCATTGCCCGCATGGCCAGATGTTTCAAGTGCCAGGTACAACCCGGCGGCATGGGCCTTCCCCATCACGGCCCCGACCAATTGGTGTGGTGAGTTCATTCCCAAGTCAGAGGGCCTCGCGGATTGAACATCCCGTGACCTGCACGCACTGCAGAGTCGCACTGCTTTCAGCACCTTGATGATGGGGAGTAATCCCGTTGCCCATGGCCCATCTCCCCCCCTCATCACCTGATGCTGTCGAGTTACCCCGGGGATTCATCGACCGCCTGGCCCATCCGTTCATCCGCTTCCTGCACATCGAGGCGGCAGGAGGGGCCGTCTTGCTCTTGTTCACCGTCGTGGCCGTGGCCCTGTCTAACTCGCCGTGGGCCGATGCGTTTCTTGGCTTGTGGGACACCCGGCTCGGGCTGCGCATAGGCCCGGTTGAATTCGGCCGCTCTCTGCGTGGCTGGATCAACGACGGGCTCATGACCTTGTTCTTTTTCCTCGTCGCACTGGAACTCAAGCGCGAGATCGTTCTTGGGGAGATGCGCAACCCCCGCATGGCAGCGCTCTCTGTTGCAGGTGCCCTGGGTGGCATGATTGCGCCAGCGGCAATCTACCTTGGCTTGCAATGGGGAGATTCCGGCCAACATGGCTGGGGCATAGTGATGGCCACGGACACCGCCTTTGTTGTAGCGTGCCTGACACTGCTCGGCTCTCGCGTCCCGCACAGCCTGCGCGTCTTCATGCTTTTTCTGGCTATCGTGGACGACATTGGCGCCATGCTGGTGGTCGCCATCGGGTACAGCCACCAGATGAACTGGCTCATGCTGGCATTGGCCGCACTTTGCATCGCGGTGCTGCGCGTGCTGGCGGTCGTTGGGTTACGCAGCCTGCCGGTCTATTTCTGCATCGGATGCCTCACCTGGTTGGCGGTCGATGCCTCGGGGCTCCACGCCACAGTCACGGGCGTGGTACTGGGGCTGATGACCCCCGCCAGACGCTGGGTGAGCGACAGTAGGCTCTATTCCATCCTCAGCCAGGTCATCGCCCACCCGGCTGGCACCCAGGGCAGCGAGCACACCCGCGACCGTGAAACCCTGCAGATTGCCGAGATTGCCGCGCGCGAATCGCTCTCCCCCGTTGAGCGCCTGGAAATGATGCTGCACCCATGGGTGAGCTTCGGCGTCATGCCTGTCTTCGCTCTCGCCAATGCTGGTTTGGTACTCAGTTGGGGCAGCGCCTTTCAACCCATCACTGTTGCGGTGTTCCTTGGCTTCACCGTTGGCAAGCCGGCAGGCATCTTGTTGCTGAGTTGGCTCGCACTGCGTTCCGGTGTGGCTGTCCGCTCGCCTGAGCTGAGCTGGGGCAGCTTGGCAGGCGGCAGCTTGCTCGCGGGCATCGGCTTCACGATGGCCCTGTTCATTGCCAGTCTTGCGCTGGGGGACGACTTGATGGACAGCGCGAAGATCGGGATATTCATGGCATCAATCTTTTCTGGGGCCGCAGGTATGGCACTTTTGAGGCTCCTGCCCACCGCCAAAACGTCGTGAGGAGACTGGTCATGGCTGTAAATCCACCATGATCATGGCCATTAAGCCATGTTCAGTTTTCTACATCCAGAGTATCAAGATGGCCATACAAACAATGCGCTGGTTGACACTTCTTCGAACCCCCAGCATTAGCCCGACGATATGCAGTCGTTGACCGAAAGGCTCAATGCCTTGGAGCACAAGCTCGATCAAGTGCTTGACCTGCTGCACCAACTCACTCCCCAATGTGATCTGAAGAAGCTCATTCCTTTGGAATGAGTCAGGATGGATTCTTTTCTTCATTCACCATAGCGATTGGATCCAGCCAGCGGGCCAACTCGTCTGGCGTGGCGTAGCCCAGGGCCAGCGCGGCTTCGGTGAGGGTGAGCCGGTCGCGGTGGGCCAGCTTGGCCACCTGGGCGGCGCGGTCGTACCCGATGTGCGGCACCAGCGCCGTGACCAGCATGAGCGAGCGCGACAGCGTTTGCGCAATGCGCTCGCGGTCGGCCTCGATGCCGCGCGCGCAGTGCACGTCGAAGCTGCGCATGCCGTCGGCCAACAGGCGGATGCTCTGCAGCAAGTTGTAGGCAATCAGGGGCTTGCACACGTTCAGCTCGAAGTTGCCAGAGGCCGCGCCGAAGGTGATGGCCGCGTCGTTGCCCATGACCTGGCCGCACAGCATGACCAGTGCCTCGGACTGCGTGGGGTTGACCTTGCCGGGCATGATGGAGCTGCCGGGCTCGTTTTCGGGGAGGGCGATTTCGCCCAGCCCGCCCCGGGGGCCGGAGGCCAGCCAGCGCACGTCGTTGGCGATCTTGACCAGCGCCACTGCCAGGGCCTTAAGCGCACCGTGCGTCAGCACCAGCGCGTCGTGCGCGCCCAGGGCGGCAAAGGCGTTGGGTGCGCGGGTGAAGGGCAGGCCGTGGATGCCCGCCAGCTCTGCGGCCACCCGCTCACCAAACGCGGGGTGGGTGTTGAGCCCCGTGCCCACCGCTGTACCACCTATGGCCAGCTGACACAGCTGCGGTACGCTGGCCAGGATGGCCGCACGCGCCTGGTCCAGTTGCGCCACGTAGCCCGAAAATTCTTGCCCCAGCGTGAGCGGCACGGCGTCTTGCAGGTGCGTGCGGCCCATCTTGACGATGCCCGCAAACGCCTGCGCCTTGCCGTGCAGCGTGGCGCGAAGGCCATCCAGCGCGGGCAGCAGGTCGCTGGTGATGGCCTGGGCGGCAGACACGTGCATGGCGGTGGGGAACACGTCGTTGGACGACTGGCCGAGGTTGACGTCGTCATTGGGGTGCAGCAGGCGCTGCGCGCCCCGGCCGCCGCCCAGCAGCTCGGAGCCCCGGTTGGCCAGCACCTCGTTCATGTTCATGTGGGTCTGTGTGCCGGAGCCGGTCTGCCAAACCGATAGGGGGAATTCAGCGTCCAGATGACCTTCGGCCACCTCGCGCGCCGCCTGGGCAATGGCCAGGGCCTTGTCTAGCGGCATCAGGCCCAGCGCGTGGTTGACGGTGGCACACGCCCCTTTCACCACGGCCAGGGCGCGGATGAAGGCAGTGGGCAGGCGTTCGGTGGAGATGGCGAAGTGCTCCAGCGAGCGCTGAGTTTGCGCGCCCCACAGGCGGCGCGCGTCCACCTTGATGGCGCCCAGGGTGTCGCGTTCTTCACGGGTGGTTGGCATGGCTTGACCCTCTTTACGCAGGGATGCTACGCCTTTTGACCACAGCAGTAGAAGCAAATTCCTTGCTGAATTTTGCGAAAGGCGTGAAAGTCTCACGAGTGGATGTTTTCGATCCAACCGCAGAGATCACATTCCGAAGGCACGCATTACGCTTCAATCTTGACCTTATTGTCATCCTGCAGTCATGTCCAAGTGAGCGACAAAGGCGTAGAGTGCAGACATGGAGCGCGCATCACACGACATGAAGACGCAGTGATGAGCCACACGAGCATTTGCCCCAAAACGTGTCTTGAAAGGACTGCCCCATGAACGCATCGAAACCCCTGGTGCTGACTGTGCTGATTGGTGCGGCGGCATTTTCCGCTAACACTCAAGCCCAATCCGCTGTCGAGCATGCCCAGCACCACCCCGACGGGGCAGCATCCGCGCCCGCCCAAACGACGCCACCCACGCCGGATCAGTCCATAACCGCCATGGACAGGCAGCTGCAATTGATGCGAAACATGAGCCGAAAACTGGCCGAGACCAAGACTCCGCAAGAGCGGCAGTCCGTGATGGCCGAACACCAGAAAACCATGCAAGAAAGCGTGAAGCTGATGGGCCAGATGACCGGCATGCCTATGGGAGGAATGGGCATGATGGGTGGCGCGGGTATGCCTGGCAGTTCCTCTTCACCCCTGCCAGCAGCAGGCAGCGGCACTGCGCCTCCAGCTGCCGGCATGGGCCCGCAGATGATGCAGCGTCACGCCATGATGGAAAAGCGCATGGAGATGATGCAAGCCATCATGCAGATGATGATAGACCGTATGCCCGCTCCATGACCCAGCGATGCAAGAGGTGGCAACATGTTCTTAGATCATGGTTATTACATGGGCGGCATGCACGCCATCTGGTGGGTCTTCTGGCTGATTCTGGTGGTTGTGCTGGTGGTTACCGTCTGGTCGCCACAGCAACGCGCGCGGCGAACAGAGCGTGAGTCACCGCTCAAACTGCTGCAGCGGCGGCTGGCCAACGGAGAAATCACCCCTGAAGCCTATGAACAGGCCAAATCCCTGCTCGACCGAGACGCCAACCCACACTGAGCGCAACAGACGCAGGAGGGCTCCATGATCTCAACGCGAGAGAACTGCGAAAGGTCCACCGTCCCCATCTGGCAATAGAAAATCGGGCTACTTCGTCGGCCCTGATTTATTCATTTCAAGCCATACGCAGCTGGTT
>CAZGDZ010000018.1:0-15076 GCA_964524855.1 uncultured Macromonas sp. | reverse complement strand
GGGTGGGCGGTGTGGAACATGTACTCGCTCAGCGGGTGGCCCTGGCTCTTCCACAGTTGTTCGGCGTTGAACACGTCGAAGTACATGATGCGGTGCGGCAGGTTGAACACGTGTTCCAGCGGCACATAGCCCATGCCGGGGTACACGTCCTGGAACAGCAAGCGGTCGTACTGGCGGTCGATCGGCGAGCGCGCCGTGATCACCATGTAGCGGATGTCGTTGAGCAGGCAGTACAGGTAATAGGCCTTGAACAACACGGTCTTGACGACGCGACCCACCTTGTCCTGGGTGATGCCCAGGCGCGTGGCCTCGGCCAGCCCGTGACCGGCCAGCCAGTCCGGCAGGGTGATGGACTGCTCCAGCGTCAGCGGGCGGTGCAGGTTGGTTTGGATGCGCATCGTGCCCAACGGCGAACCGTCGAGTTTGGATTCGGCCAGCAACACCACCACACCGGGCGCCGCGTCCAACGCTTCCGGGCGCTGCAAGGCAGCGGTCATGGTGGGCTCCAGGTGCCGGGCATAAGCCTCGTGCCGGATGGCCACCGCCTTGGCCAGGGCGTCGGTGCCGCGAGCCACCCTCACCGTGAACGGCAAGGTTTCGGACATCACGTGCCGGCGAACCGCCGGGTGGTCGACGGGGGCTTGCCGCAGGTGTGCCAGGGCTGGCACGGCGGGGGCGGCAAATACTTCGGATACTGCGCTCTGATACATGTCATTTCCCTCCTGCGGCTTGACCGCGTTGAATGCAAGTCACACGAGGTCAATGTACGCAGGCACAACAGGGAATGAAGTTGGAAGACCGCCGTTTCGCGTGTCAGGTTTCACTGACACAGCTGTCAGTGCGCGAGCAACGGGCAAGCAGCGTGGTTTTGGCGCTTACAATCAGCGCCGTGCTGGAAGCGTGGCAGAGTGGTCGATTGCACCGGTCTTGAAAACCGGCAACCCGCAAGGGTTCGTGAGTTCGAATCTCACCGCTTCCGCCAGCACCTGGAAACACTCACCCTGCCGGCTGCAACGTCCCGTTCAACAAGGCCGGCAATTGCGCCAACTTCAACTTGAACGCGCACGCCTGCGGGTGCCCGCCCCCGCCAAAGCGCACGGCCAGCGCGCTGGCGTCAAAGTGGCGCAGCGCCCGCAAACCCACCTTCACCACGTCCGGCCCGTCCACCCGGAACACGATGCCAAAGCTGCCCGAGCGCTCGGCCAGCAAATTGCCCACGTCGCTGGTGAACTCGCCCGGCGCGTTGGCGGCATACACCCGGTGGCTCAGGAAGGTGGTTTCAAACGCGCCTTCGGCGATCTGGCGCACCTGCTTGTCAAACCGCTCCACCACCGCCTGCCCGCGGGCCACGGCCTGCGCCAGTTCCTGCGGGTCGTCGGTGGCCGCGTGGAAGCGCTGCCAAGCCTGAAAGTCGTAGGGCAGCGCGTCGAGCGCGGTCAGGAATGGCCGGCTGTCGGCATGCTGCCAGCGCCACAGGTCGCGGTCTTCAATCCGCGAAATCAGGTGGGGCACAGGCTGCCCGGGGTGAAAATGGTCCCACGCCAAGCGGGCGCCCGAGCGTTCCATGTCGAACAGCAACTGGAAGCCAGGGCCGCACTGCAGGCACCGCAGCTTGTCGTGCGCGGTGCGGTGGTGGTCCAGCAGGGTGATGGAGCGGGCCTGCGTGCGCAGGGTCTGCAGCACCTCGGCATCGAACGAGAAATCCAGGATGTACACATCGCGCCCGGTCACGTCGGGCGGTGCCTCGCCGTGCTGGCACGGGGCGTAGTCGGCGCGGTCGCCCAGCACCAGCCAGGCGGCATAGGCGGCACCAAACCCATCGGGGCAATCGGCGTGGTAGATGACGGTGGTGTCTTTCATGATGGGCGCCATCGTACCCAAAAGCCAGCCACAGGGCGTCAGGCCACCACGACGATGGGAAACCGCCCTAGCCAGCCGGCACCGTTGCGGCTCAGGGGCACCGTCAGCGCGGCACGCTGCGCGGCCGACAAACGGCGCCACAGGCCATCGCGCTCATTGCCAGGGTCGCCCTGCACATACATCTGAGTGGTCAGCAGTTCGTGCGCGCCCAGCCGCACCTTGAAGTGGATGTGCGGCGTGCGCCCGCTGTACGCCGCCGGGCGGATGGTGCGAAAACGATACGTGCCATCGCGCCCGATGCTGACACGCCCAAATCCCTGAAACGCCGGATCGGCGCGCCCACCATCACCTGGGTGGTGGTAATGGCCTTGCTCATCGCATTGCCAAATTTCCACCACCGCCCCGCTGACGGGTACGCCGTCCACATCCACCACCGTGCCTTGCAAGTCCAACTCGGTACCGCGCCGGTAAGCCAGGCTGCCGGTGCGCAGCAGGTCGGCATCGCTGTCGGTGGGCAACTGCAACGGGTAGAACGGTCCTTCGGTTTGGCTGGGCGTGGGTGTGAGGGACGCAGCCAGCGTCGGACGCACCCATCCCGCAGCTACCCCCACCAGCGCAGCGGCCGAGCCGGTCAACCACAGGCGGCGTTGCCGCGCGCTCGGCGCCAGAGTCGGGGTCAGTGCCTGCTGTGTCATCGCTTGCTCCTGCTTCATTCGTGGCGCAACGCCTCGATCGGATCGAGCCGGGCTGCACGGCGCGCCGGGAAATAACCGAACAACACCCCAATTCCAGCAGAGAACGCGAACGCCAGCAAGTTGATGGACGGGTTGAAGACGTAAGGCACGCTCATCAACGATGACAGGGCCAAGCCCGCGCCCACCGCCAGCGTCATGCCGATCAGGCCACCCAGGGCCGCCAGCACCACGGCTTCGATCAGGAACTGCATCAGCACTTCGCGTTCCAGCGCGCCAATGGCCAGGCGCAACCCAATCTCCCGGGTGCGCTCGGTGACGCTGACCAGCATGATGTTCATGATGCCGATGCCACCCACCAGCAGGCTGACCGCTGCGACCGCGCCCAGCAGCATGGTCATGACCCGGGTGGTGCTGGACAGGGTTTCGCCCAATTGCTTGGTGTCCAGCACGTTGAAGTTGTCTTCGTCGGTGTCGGCCAGTTTGCGGCGCTCGCGCAGCAGGTCGCGCACGCCGGCCTTCACCGAGTCGGCGTCCACCCCGTCCACCATGGAGACCAGCAGCGTGTGCACCCGGTTGTGCCCCACCACGCGCCGGTGCAAGGTGTTGATGGGCATCATCACCAGGTCGTCCTGGTCGTTGCCGAACGCGCCCTGCCCTTTGGAGCCCAGCACGCCAATCACCTCGCACGACATCTGGCGCACCCGCAACCCGCTGCCCACGGGCGAAACCGGGCCCCACAACTCGCGGCGCACCGTCTCGCCAATCAGGCACACCGCCGCGCCCGCGCGCTCTTCGTCGTCGGTGAATGAGCGGCCGTCAGTGATGGTCCAGTTGCCGGTGAGCAGCCATTCGTTGGTGCTGCCAATGATGCTGCTGGACCAGTTGCGCCCCATGGCCACCACCGAGCCACCGGAGCGGGTCTCGGCTGCCGTGGCCAAAACGCCACCGATTTGCGCCACGATGGCTTCGGCATCGCCCAGCTTGAAGGACGGCGCACCAAAGCTACCACCGCCCGGACCCAGCCGCTGACCGGGCCGCACCTGCAACAGGTTGGTGCCCAGGCCGGCGATCTGATTCTGAATGGCCATGGTGGCGCCATTGCCCAGCGTCACCATGGTGATGACGGCGGCCACACCGATCACCACGCCCAGAATGGTCAAGAACGAACGCAACAGGTTGCGACGGATGGAACGCAGCGCCAGCACCAGGGTGTTGTAGAACATCAGTGGGTCTCCTGCACCACGTCCACCACGCCGTCGCGGAAGTGGACGACCCGCTGAGCGTAGGCGGCGATGTCGTGTTCGTGCGTCACCATCAGCACGGTGATGCCAAACTCGCGGTTCAGCCGCTGGATCAGCTCCATGATTTCGTGCCCACGCTGGGAATCGAGGTTACCGGTGGGCTCGTCGGCCAGCAGCACCTGCGGCTCGGTGACGATGGCACGCGCGATCGCCACACGCTGCTGCTGCCCGCCCGAGAGTTCGGCTGGGGTGTGGTGGGCCCAGTCCGTCAGGCCCACGGCCGCCAGCGCGCGGCGCGAGGCTTCGTGCCGCTGTTGGCGCGGCTCGCCCCGGTACACCAAAGGCAACTCCACGTTTTCCTGGGCGCTGGTGCGCGCCAGCAAGTGAAAGCCCTGGAACACAAAACCGAAGTAGCGCCGACGCAACAGCGCGCGCTGATCGCGAGACATGGCCTGCACCGGCACACCACGAAACAAGTAATCGCCGGTGGTGGGCGTGTCCAGGCAACCCAGAATGTTCATGGCCGTGGATTTGCCGGACCCGCTAGGGCCCATGATGGCCACGAAATCGCCCGGCGCGACCGCCAGGCCCACGCCTTTGAGGGCCTGGAACGCGGTGGCCCCTTCGCCATAGGTTTTGGTCACGCCGCGCAGCTCGATCAAGGGCGCAGCACTCATCGGGCAGCCCCTGTGCTGCGCAGACCGGTGATCACCTCCAGCCCGGGCTTCAGGCCCTCGCCCTGGACTTCGGTGTTGCGCCCGTCGCTGATGCCGGTGACCACGGGCTGGGCCACCGCCTGGCCATTTTGCAGCACCCAAATCTGGCGCGAGCCGCCCCGCCCTTCGGTGCGGGCGGTTTTGGCGCTGCCGGCCGACGGGCGCGGCATCATCCGCGTGAGCACGCTTCCAGATCCGTCTGCGTTGGACTGGCCGCTGGCGGGGTTGAAGCGCAAAGCCGCATTGGGCACCAGCAGCACGTTCTGGCGTTCGGTCGCCACGATGTTGGCGTTGGCCGTCATGCCGGGGCGCAAGCTCAAATCGGCGTTGTCCACCTCCAGCGTGGTCACGTAGGTCACCACGTTCTCGGTTTTGGTGGAACCGAAATTAACCCGGCTGATGGTGGCCGGGTAGCGCCGGCTGGGGTAGGCACTGACGGTGAAGCTGGCCTTTTGCCCGACCTTGACCGAGCCGACATCGGCCTCGTCCACGTACACCTCCAACTGCAACTGGCTCAAGCTCTGGGCGATGGAGAACAGGGTCACAGCCTGCAACGATGCGGCCACGGCGTTGCCCGGGTCCACCGAACGGGTCAGCACCACACCGTCGATGGGCGAGCGGATGGACGCCTTGGAGAGGTTGGTTTCGTTGGTGGCGAGGGTGGCCTGGGCCTGCAACACTGCAGCGCGGGCGCTGGCCTCGCTGGCCTGGGCCCGGTCCACCGCCGCGCGGGCGGTGTCCAGCTCGGCGGCCGAGGGCACCTTGCCGCCCGACAGGCGGGCCACTTCCTCCTGGCGCGCCAGCACGGCGCGCGCTTCTTGCAAGGTGGCCACCGCCTGGCTGACCTGGGCCTGCGCCGCCGCCACCGCCGCGCGGGAACTGTTCACCTGGTCTTGCAGCTTGGCGGTGTCCAGCACCACCAGCACCTGCCCTTTTTTGACACGGTCGTTCACATCCACCAGCACTTCACGCACCGTGCCCGAGAGTTCGCTGCCCACATTCACCAGCCGGGTGGGTTGCAAGGTGCCGTTCGCCGTCACTGTCAGGGTGATGTCGCCCTGACGCAGCGACTCGGTCACATAGGCCGGCACGGCTTGCTGAGCCTGGCGCGCCTGGTACAGGTAGGCGCCGCCAGCGGCCAGCACCACCACGGCGACCCCACCCCACAGCAGCGGGCGGCGCCACCAGCGGGGAGGCGCCTCACCACCCAACAGGGTCTGGACGTTGTCGGAACGGGTGGTCGAGGTGTCTTGCATGGCCATCATTGGGGAAGGCGGTTGGAAACAGGGGCAGTCGTGTCGTTCGCGGCGGGCTCAGGCTGCCAGCCGCCGCCCAGCGCCTTGTACAAGCGCACGTGGTCGGCGCTGGCGGTGGCCTCGGCGCTGGCCAGTTCGCTTTGGGCGGACAACAAAGTGCGCTGGGTGTCCAGCAGGCTGCGGTAATCGATCAGGCCACTGGTGTAGCGCTGGCGCGCCAGCCATTCGGCCTCGGCGGCGGCCGCAGCGGCGGCCTGCAAACGGGCCAGCCGCTCGCGGTTGGCTTGCAGCGCCACCAGGGCGTTTTCCACGTCCAGCAACGCGGTTTGCACCGCCGCTTCGTGGTTGAGCTGGGCCTGTTCCAGCGCGGCCTGCTGCACCCGGACCTGGGCTTGCAAAGCGCCCCCGTCAAACAGGGAGGCGGACACGCTGGCCAGCAGGCTGCGGGTCAGTGCAGTGGCATCGAACAGGTCGCTCAAGCGCGGCGCGCTCAACCCGAGCGAGCCGCCGAGGCTGAAACTGGGGTAGCGGTTGGCGTCGGCCTGCTGCACCCGCGCCCAGGCGGCCTGCACCCGCTCTTGCGCTGCGCGCACGTCGGGGCGCTGGCGCAGCGTGTCGGCAGGGAATCGCAAGGCCAAGCTCTGCGGCGGCTTTGGCACGCCGGCCTCGGGCTGGGCCGCCCAGTCCTGTTGCAAAGCGCCGGGGGGCTGGCCGGTCAGAACCGCCAGCGCGTTCAAGGTCTGCTGCAGGCTGCTTTGCAAACTGGGCAGGGCGGCGCGGGTTTGCTCCACCGTGGTGCGGGCCTGGGCCAGGTCCACCGTCGATGCCAGCCCCGCCTGCACCCGCCATTCGGTCAGGCTCAAGGCTTCCAACTGGCGCGCCAGGTTCTCGCGGGCCAGGCGTTCGCGCAGGGCCAAGCCCCGCAGATCGATGACGTTGAGCGCCACTTCGGACGCCAAACTGACGCGCGCCTGGGCGACGGCGGCTTGCGCGGCCCGCACCTCGGCCTCGCTGGCGGCCTGCGTCATGCGGCGGGCGCCAAACACATCGGGCTCCCAACTGGCGTCGAAACCGGCGCGAAAGGTGTTGGCGGGGGTGCTGTCGCCACTCTGGCTGCGCTGGGCGGAGCCACTGGCACGCACAGCGGGCAGGTTGCCTGCGGCGGTGATGTCGCGCTGGGCCCGGCTTTGCTGCAAAGCCGCCTGGGCCAGCCGCACACTGGTGTGCTCGCGCAACGCGCGCTCGACCTGGGTGGTCAGCCACGGGTCATTGAAGCGCGACCACCATTGCGCCAGGTCTTCAACGGCTGGCGACGGCGCGCTGGCGGCACCGGCCGGCGCGGCGGTCCATGTGGCCGGCACCGCCACCGGACTGTCGGCCGGGCCACTGGAGCCGAGTCCGGTGGCGCAACCCGCCAGCGCAAACCAGGCCGCCGCGCCCGCCGCACCACGGGCAATCCTCCAAGAAACAGACAAAGACAACGGCATGTGACCCCTGGTTGAAATTCCAATTCAATCTGTCAAGGGTACAGTGTGTCGCAACCCTTTTGCGTTGCTGCGACGGGTCGGTAAAGACCATGTAAACGCGCGTCAATCTGCGGTGGCGCCCGCCACGAACACGCGTTCCACCACCCGGTCGTCACCCAGCACGATCAGTGCGAACAGCAGTTCATCGAGGTTGTTCGCGTGGGCCACCTTGCGGGCCAGCAAAGGCGTGGCAGCCGGGTTGAGCAGCAGCCAATCGGCCTCGCAGCCGGGCGCCAGGTTGCCCACCACGCCGTCCAGCCCCATGGCACGCGCCGCGCCCGCGGTGTGCTGCCACCACAAGTCGCCCGGCGCCAGACTGATGCCCTGCTTGGCCGCCCCGCCCCCCGTCACGGAGGCGCGCCCCACATAGTATGCTGCCAGCATGGTCTGGAACGGGCTGAAGCTGGTGCCACCGCCCACATCGCTGGCCAAACCGTGCAACATCCCCGCCGCGCGGGCGGCCTGGTAGTCGAAAAAGCCGCTGCCCAAAAACAGGTTGCTGGTGGGGCTGATGGCGGCTGCAGCGCCGGTGGCCCGCATCAACTGGCGATCTGTCTCGTCCAGGTAAATACAGTGCGCATACAACGCACGTTCGCGCAACAGGCCGAACGATTCGTACACGCTCAGGTAGCTGCGGGCCTGCGGGTACAGCGATTGCACCCAGCGCACCTCATCCAGGTTCTCGGCCACATGCGATTGAATCCAAACGTCAGGGTGCCGCGCGGCCAACTCGCCCGCGCCGCGCATCTGGGCGTCCGAACAACTGGGCGCAAAACGGGGGGTGATGGCGTAGCCCAAGCGCCCGCGCCCATGCCAACGCCCAATCAGGGCCTCGGTGTCCAGCAGGCTTTGCTCGGTCTGGTCGCGCACGCCGTCGGGGGAATGGCGGTCTTGCAGCACCTTGCCCGCTACCAGCCGCAGCCCCCTGGCCTCGGCGCGGCTCATCAAGGCATCCACCGAGGCGGGGTGCGATGTGGCAAACGTCAGCGCAGTGGTCACACCTTGGCGCTGCAGTTCGTCCAGAAAGAACTCGGCCACCTCCCCCGCGTAGGCAGGGTCGGCAAAGCGCGCTTCGTGCGGAAAGGTGTAGTGCTCCAACCAGGGCAGCAGCCCTTCGGCAGGCGATCCGATCACATCGGTCTGCGGGTAATGGATGTGCAAATCCACAAAGCCCGGGGCGATGAGGCGCCCCGGAAAATGCTCCACGCTGATGCCGGGGTAACGGTCGATCAGGTCCTGGTACGCTCCGATGGCCCGCACCAAGCGGGGGCCACGTGCGCCCTGCGGGCCCGGCCCGGTGACGAGCAGGCCGTCGGCCTCGTAGCGGGGCACCGCGTGGTCAGCGGTGGGGTCGAACCAGAGCAGGCTTGCGCGGTAGGCTTTCATGGGCACAAGCTTAACCCCTGCCCGCTCGCCCAGCATACGGTCAAGCTAATGAAGCCCATCACGCGCCAGCCATGCCACCTTCGGAATTTGACCCCCGGGGGTTGACAGGTTTGCTACGCTGAAAGCCAGCCCAGTTTGGCTTGCTTTACCCAAGGAGTATGAACCATGCGTCCATTGTTTGTTGCCTGCGCCCTGTGGGCCACTTTGTTGCCTGCCCTGGCCCAGCACACGCCTGCCCAAGTGCAGGAAGACGTCAAACGCCACCGTGCCATGGCAGCCGCACACGAAGGTGCGGCCAAATGTCTGGAAGCAGGCAAAGGCGAAAAGGTGTGCATGGCCGAGCTGCAAACCGCTTGCAAGGGCTTGGCCTTGGGCAAGTACTGCGGCATGCGCCACGCGCATTGAGGCCAGCGGCACTGCGCACCCATCAGGGTAAACATCAGGCACAGAAAATGCTTGATCGTTCCGCAACAGACTTCGGTCTGGACGCGGACCACCAACGACGGTAGACCGCACCGGCAAAGGCGCCTGCACCTGTTTCATACGGGTGCGGGCGCCTTTTTGTTTTTGCTGACCGCTACACCATGACCCTGCTCGCATCGCCCCCGTTTTCCGCCCATGCGAACTCGCCCTGGACGTTGCGCTTGCCCTGGGGACTGCAACAGAAATTCGCGGTTGCGTTCGTCGTCCTGGCGCTCGCGGCGGTTGGCAACATTTTTGTCTTTCGGCACATGCTCGAAGGACAAGATCACACCGCCAGCATCATTGACCAAACCGGCCGCCTGCGGATGCTGAGCCAGCGCATCGCGCTGCACGCCGCACTGAACACGCCTCCCGCTCGCGCAGCCCTGCCATCACTGCTGTCGCAGTACGAAAGCACACTGCGCTCCATCGAAAACGCCACCACCGGCCCGGACCCGAGATCACGCTGGATGCCCGAGACCGCCAGTGCCCAGGTCGCGGCGCTGCGCCAACGTTGGCATGCGTTTGAATTCCGGGTGGGCACCATCTTGGGGACATCTGCCCGCACCGACACCGATGTCCTGCGCAAAGACTCGGCGGTATTGCTGGAACAGGCCAACGATCTGGTGCAGGCCCTGGTTCAAGCCAACGAAGCGACGCTGCGGCACCAACGCCAGCAATTGCTGGCTTTGCTGGCGTTCCAGTGCACACTTCTGGTGCTGCTGGGCTACTTGGTGCGCCAACGCATTGTCAAACCCCTGCGCCAACTGGCCAGTGCCACCCGAGCGCTGGCCCAGGGCCAATTCGACACCCGCGCCACGTTCAGCTCGGCCGACGAAATCGGCGCCTTGACCAGCGCCTTCAACCAGACTGCTCAGCAACTGGGCCAGACAGTCCACCAACTGGGGCAGGCGGAATCGATGTTCCACCGCCTGGCCGACAACGCAATCATCGGCATTTACATCCTGCAGGACGAGCGCTTCGTCTTTGCCAACCCGAAGATGGCGGACATGTTCGGTCGCACCCGAGACTGGTTTGCACACCGCGCACGCCTGGAAGATGTGATCGACCCGCAAGACCTGGCTGAAGCGAGGGCACAGATCGCCAGACGCCTGACGGGCCAGGAAACCGCAGTGGTGTACGAAGCACGTGGCCAGCACGAAAGCGGACGCACGCTCTGGCTGGAAATCCACGGTGCGAGCATGACCTTGCAGGGACGCACGGCGATGATCGGCGCGATGCTGGACATCACCCCACGCAAGGCGTTGGAGCAGGCCCGAGAAACCCAATACATCACAAGGTTGCGACACCAGGCCACGCACGATGGTCTGACCGGCCTGTCCAACCGCGAACGGCTGCTGGACCGGATGGCACTGGCCACTGAAGCCGCCACGCAAAGTGGACACCTGGCAGCGGTGCTGCTGCTCGATTTGCACCAGTTCAAAGTGGTCAATGACAGCCTGGGTCATGCCGCCGGTGACGTATTACTGCAAACAGTGGCCCAACGGCTGCAAGAAGCGGTGCGGGCCACCGATACGGTCGCTCGACTGGGGGGCGATGAATTCGTCATCCTGCTGCAGGGCCTGCGTTCGGCCGACGAAGCGGCTGCCGTGGCGCGCAAGGTATTCGACGCACTGGCCGCGCCCGTGAAAGTCGATGGTCGCCACATCCATGTGGGGGCGAGCATGGGCATCGCCCTTTTCCCCCAGCACGGCAAATTGGACGAATTGCTCAAGCACGCCGACCTGGCGATGTACCAGGCAAAGCGCGAAGGGCGCGACACATTCCGCTTCTACAAGCACGAAATGGGCGTGGCCAGTCAACGCCGGCTGACGCTGGAAACCGAACTGCGGCGCGCCCTGGACCATGGAGGCCTGTCGCTCGCTTACCAACCCAAAATTGATCTTCAAAGCCAGCGAATGGTGGGCGCTGAAGCTTTGCTGCGTTGGGCACACCCACAACTCGGCAACATCTCACCCTGCGAGATCGTCACCCTGGCCGAGGAAACTGGCCTCATCCACCCATTGGGGGAGTGGGTCATGCACACCGCATGCGCTCAGTTGCGCCACTGGCAAGACGAGGGTCGGGCGCCGTTCACCCTGTCGGTGAACGTGTCGGCCAAACAGTTCGTGGGCCACGACCTGGTGGCGATGGTGAAACGGGTGATCGAAGCCACCGGCATCAACCCCCGCCTGCTGGACCTGGAACTCACCGAAACCGTCCTGATGGAGCATGTGCGCGCCACCGAGCCGGTCATGCAACAACTCAAGGACCTGGGCGTGACACTGTCGCTGGACGACTTCGGCACCGGTTACTCGTCCCTGAATTACTTGCGCCAACTGCCCGTGGACACGGTCAAATTGGACCGAACCTTCCTGAGTCAGCTCGCACTGTCTGCGACCGCGAGAACCTTGACCGCGTCCATCGTCCAGCTGGCGCACGACCTGGGCATGAGCCTGGTCGCCGAAGGCGTTGAAACGCCTGAGCAGCTCGAATTTTTGCAGCTACAAGGCTGCGATATGGGGCAAGGCTACCTTTGGAGCCCTCCCGTGCCTGCCGATGAACTCATACGCTGGCTGCCTCTCCACCGAGCCCCCCTCACGATCACCGCAACGCCTCCAACCGCTCCCTCACGGCCGCGTAGTCCTTGTCGTTGACCGGCACGAACGCAGGGCTGTCCAGCGCGTCCAGCAAGGGACGCAGCGCGGCATCCCCCGAGAAAAAGGTGCGCGCGATCGCTTCGCGCACTGGCGCGCACAGCTTCATGCGGTACACGAACGGGTCTCTCGGTATGGCCACGGATCGCCAGATGACACGCAGCTCGCCCGGCCGAATGCGGCCCAAGCGCTCGGCTTCCGCCAGGCGGGAACTGGACACAAACGCCGCATCCACCAGGCGCTTGCTCACCGCCTGAATCGCCCGGTCGTGCGAGCCGGTGTAAGTGACGCCTTTGAAGTGTTGGTCCAGGTCGCGACCGGTCAGCTCCGCCACCGACTGACGCGGCAACAACGCCCCCGACGTGCTGGCGGGATCGATCAGCGCCACACTGCGGCCACGCAGAGCCCGCACGTCGTCAAACGCGGTGTCGCCATGCACCACCAACACCGACTGGTAGGTGGCCACCCCCGACTGCCCCTGTGCGGCCACCGAGGCAAACGGAGCCACCGCGTCGCGCTGGCGCTGCATGACCAGGGCGTAGGTGGCGGGCCCCAGTTCGGCCACGTCGATCTGCCCGGCCAGCAGCCCCTCGGCCACCGCGCCGTAAGACGATGCGGGCACCAGCTCCACTGGGCGCTGCAGCACCCACCTCAAGCGCTGGAGCAGCGGCTGGTGGATGTAGCGCAAGTGCTGCGCGTCCGATTTGGGAATGAACCCGATCCTCAACGGTCGAGGGTCGTCGCACCGGGTCTCGGCCATCGTCCCGGTCAGGTGCAAGCCCAAACACAGGGCCGCCATCGTGCGCAGCAACGGTCTCATCCCACCACCTCCTCCATCAAGGGCTGTTCAAACAAGCGGGTGGCCTCGTCGGGCGGCAGCGGTCGGCTGATGTAGTAGCCCTGAACGTGGTCGCAGTTGGCCGTCTTCAAAAACACCAACTGGCTTTTCAGCTCCACCCCTTCGGCCACCACCTGCATGCCCAGGTTGTGGGCCAGGGTGATGATCGACGTCACGATCACCCGCGCGTCATCGGCGCTGCGGGAGGCGTCCACAAAACTGCGGTCAATCTTGAGCGTCTGCACCGGCAAATCCCGGATCTGGCTGAGGCTGGAGAAACCGCTGCCAAAATCGTCGAGCGCGATGGACACGCCCAACGCCTCCAGGCCATTGAGCACGGCCAGCGCTTGCTCCAACGGCTCCACCAGACAACTTTCGGTGATCTCGATTTCCAGATCCGCCGGCTGCAGGCCGTGCTGGTGCAGCAAGCCCGCCACAAAGTCCACCAGCGCAGGGTCGCGCAACTGCCGGGGCGACACATTGACCGCCACACTGAACCCCTGCAAACCCTGCGAGCGCCACGCCGCCATTTGCTGGCACGCCGCGGCCAGTGCCCAGTTGCCCAGCTCCACGATCAGCCCGGATTGCTCCGCCAGCGGAATGAAATCCCCCGGCATCACCAAACCCAAATCCGGGTGCCGCCAACGCAACAGCGCTTCAAAACCGGTGATGCGAAAGTCACACAAACTCAGCTTGGGCTGGTAGTGCAGCACAAACTGGTCGCTCGCCAGGGCCGCCGGCATCTGGCGCTCCAGCGTGTTGCGACGCTCGGCGGTGGGGCTGATGCCCACGTCGTACACGCTGTAGCGGCCCCGTCCGGCGCGCTTGGACTGGTACATCGCCGCGTCCGCATAGCGCGACAGGGTGCTGATGTCGTGACCATCGCGCGGGAAAAACGCAATGCCCATGCTGGCGGCGGTCTGCACGTCGTGGCCGTCGAGGTTGCGGTAGGGCTCAGCCAGCACCTCCAGCAACTTCGAGGCAATGCCGTCGATGTCCTCGTCTTTGTCCAGTCCGGTGAAAAGGACGGCAAACTCATCTCCGCCCATGCGGCCAACCACATCAGCGCTGCGCACACTTTCGCGCAGGCGGGTGGCCACCGCACACAGCAGCCGGTCCCCCACATGGTGCCCGAGGCTGTCGTTGATGAGCTTGAAGCGGTCCAGGTCCAGGTAAGCCAGCGCGTAGTGTTTGCGGCTGCGCTTGGCGTACTCCAGGTGGCTCACCGCCAACTGGGTGAACATGCGCCGGTTGTGCAGCCCGGTCAAGTGGTCGCAAGAAGCCAGTTCGATGGCGCGCGCCTTCTCCCGCTCCAACTGCTCGATCAGCTCGTGTTTTTCCTCGTCCGCGCGCCGGATCGCATGGAAAAACTGGTGCTGACGCTGCAGCCCTTTGAACAGCGCCCCACTGGCCGCAATCAGCAACACACTGAACAAGGCAGTCATGCTCCAACTGCGTTTGTGGCGCGCCAGCAATGCCGAGCGCAACTCGTTCGCCGGTACGCTGACGGCGACCTGAAACGGCGTCCGTTCCGCGGGGCGCAGGGTGTGCAGCAGGTCCGAGCCGTCAAAGGCCCGCGACATGCCCGACGTGTCCATCAAACCCACCCGGTTGGCCTCGGCGATCAACTGGCCCTGGGCATCCATCACATGAATCAGCGTGCCCGACCCCAGATCGACATTGCGGTACAGACGCAGAAAGTAGCCCATGTCCACCATCAGCAGCAACCAGCCGTGGGGCTGGCCCGCGCTGTTGGGCACCGGAAACAACAGCGGCACCTGCCACATGCCGCCAATCTCATCGGCCCCCTCCACCAACTGCACGTCCTGTGAGGGCTGGACCCGAGCCTCTTGCAGGCGCCGCGCCAGCAACCGGCCCCATTGCTCGGCATCGGCCGAAGGCGATGAGGCATAGACGCGCCGCAGTTGCCCATCAAACAGCGACGCCCGCACGAACAAATCGTCCTGGCCGAGCATGGTCTCCAAACGTGCGGCGGCTTTCGCACGATCGCCCTCGAACCAGTCGGTCGCGGCAATCGACATGAAGCGTCCCCGGTCCACCAACTGCGTCAAATTCTCGGCCAGAATGACCACCAGGCTGACCTGCTGCGCCCGTACGCCGCTGCGCTGAAGCTCGCTCTCGGCGTCGTACCGGTGCCAAGTGAACCACAGCAACCCGGCCAGAAAAGCCGTGGCCAGACCCGCGCTGACCCACTGCCACGCCAAATGCTGACCCAACGGACGAAAACCTGTGGCTGACCCACCGCGCTCGGTGGGCGGCGGCTCTACAAACGACATGACCTGATGCTTCACAGACCAATTTTTTCAAATTGGCATGACAGTTTCGTGAACATTTCGCGAAACCCAGGTGGCAATATCGAGAAAGGGAGGATGCAGAGGCCACGCACGACCCGCGAAACATGCGAGCAATGGCCTGAAA
>CAZGDZ010000017.1:0-15086 GCA_964524855.1 uncultured Macromonas sp. | reverse complement strand
GCGTGGCCCATGTGCAGCGTGCCGGTCACGTTGGGCGGCGGCAGCTGGATGGCGAAGTTCTTGCCTGCCGCCGCTGCGTCGGCGCTGGGCTGGGCCGTGCCCCGGTACCCGGCCACGCCATAGCCCCGGCGCTCCCACTCAGGGCCCCAGTGGGCCTCCAGCGCGGCGGGCTCGAACGATTTGGACAGGGCTTGCAAGCCGGGTTGGGCAATGGCGTCGGACATGGCGGATGGATAAAAAGCGAAAAAGGGCGACCTCCCGCCAGCATGGTGCGGGTCAACGCCTGATGGCGCGGCCTAACCTTGGGATTTTACGGGGTGACCCAGCGGCGCCACACTGCCCATTCCGGGCCCAGCGGCGCTTCGATGACCAAGGGCGCTTGAGTGACGGGGTGCGTCAGCCGCAGTTCGCTGGCGTGCAGCCACAACCGTTGGACGCCCAGATGCGCCGCCAAGGCTCGGTTCAGCGCGCCCTTGCCGTGCGTCGCATCGCCCACGATGGGGTGGGCGATGTGCTTGAGGTGGCGTCGCAGTTGGTGACGGCGGCCTGTCAGCGGGTGCAATTGCACCTGGGCTACCCGGGTGGCGTCGAACGGTCCTTGTGCCACTGGCAACAGGCAGCGCTCCAGGGTGGTGTAGGTGGTTTGGGCGTCCTGCACGTCCAGCCTGGTGTCGCGCGTGTCGTCGCGCATGCGCTTGAGCGGGTGGTCGATCCGCCCCTGTGCGGGCGGCCAGCCCCGCACCATGGCGTGGTAGGTTTTGTGCAGTCCCGTGCCTTGTTCAAACGCCGAGCCCAGCAGCGCTGCCACCTCGGCGTGCAAGGCAAACAGCAGCACGCCGCTGGTGCCTTTGTCCAGCCGGTGCGCTGGCCAGACGGGTCGCCCCAACTGGTCGCGCAGCAGTTGTAGCGCGAACCGGGTTTCGCCCGCGTCCAGCCCGGTGCGGTGCACCAGCAGGCCGGCAGGTTTGTCCACACATGCCAGATAATCGTCAAGGTAAAGGATGTTGAGCATGCTGTTTCTATTGTCTCCCGCCAAAGCCCTGGATTACGACACGCCACCGGTCACACAGGCGCACACGCAGCCGCTGTTCGTGCCGCAGGCGCAGGCGTTGATCGGGGTGCTGCGCGACAAATCGCCGCAAGACATCGCCACCTTGATGGATCTGAGCGACCAGTTGGCCGGCCTGAACGTGGCACGCTACCAGGCGTGGCAGCCCCATTTCAGTTTGGACAACGCGAAGCAGGCGGTGCTGGCCTTCAACGGCGACGTTTACGAAGGCCTGGATGCCAAGACGCTGAGCGAGGACGACTTGCAATGGGCGCAGGCCCACTTGTGCATTTTGAGTGGCTTGTACGGTGTGCTGCGCCCGCTGGATCTGATACAGCCTTACCGCCTGGAAATGGGCACCCGTTTGCCCACCGACCCAGGCCGCAATTTGTACCAGTTCTGGGGCGCGCAGATTGCTCAATACCTCAACCAGCGGGCCGCCGCCGATGCCACGCCCGTGGTCGTCAACCTGGCCAGCGAGGAGTATTTCAAGTCGGTGGACCTGAAAACCCTCAAGCCCCGGGTGGTGACCTGCGTGTTCGAGGAGTTGAAGGCCGGCAAGTACAAGGTGATCAGCTTCATGGCCAAGCGCGCGCGCGGGCTGATGGTGCGTTACGCGGTGCAGCACCGCCTGACCCATGTGGATGGCCTGAAAAACTTCGATTGGGAAGGCTACCGCTATGTGCCGGCCGCGTCCGAACCCGACCGCTTGGTGTTCCGGCGCGAGGCCAAGCCTTGAACCCACCCACCGAGGAGGTGAGCCATGTCCCAGGAGGTGACCCCGGAACTGCGGCGCTGGATCGCGGAGCAAGCCACCGCCGGTTTTTCGCCCGATGCGGTGCTCAAAGCCATGACCGATGCCGGCTGGGATGAGTCCGTGGCTTTGGCAGCGATGGAGACCACTTTGAGTGCTCACTTGGCGCAGCATCGCCCTGTTCAGGCCGAAGTGCAGCGGCCGCCTGCTGCGACCCAGGTGCAGGCCAAGGACGCCATCCCATTTCGCCCGGCGGTACCCCAACCCGACATGCGTGGCTCGCCCCGGCAATTGGACGCCGGAGACCGCATGGTCGATGTGATCGTGAGCCTGAGGCGTCCCCAACTGGTGGTGTTTGGCAACCTCTTGTCCGACGAAGAGTGCGACGCTTTGGTGGAACTGGCCCGGCCCCGCATGAGCCGCTCGCTGACGGTGGAAACCGCTTCAGGCGGCGAGGCGGTGAATGCAGACCGCACCAGCAACGGCATGTTTTTTCGGCGCGGTGAAACCGAATTGATCGCCCGCGTGGAAGCCCGCATTGCGCGCCTGCTGAACTGGCCGCTGGAGAACGGCGAGGGCCTGCAGGTGTTGCAATACCGACCCGGTGCCGAGTACAAGCCGCACTACGACTATTTCGACCCCCGGGAGCCGGGCACCGCCAACATCACCCGCCGGGGTGGGCAGCGCGTCGGCACTTTGGTGATGTACTTGAACGAACCGGTGCGCGGCGGTGGCACCACCTTCCCCGATGTGGGGTTGGAAGTGGCGCCACAGCGAGGGCACGCGGTGTTTTTTGCCTACGACCGCCCCCACCCCGCGACCCAGACCCTGCACGGCGGTGCACCGGTGCTGGAGGGTGAAAAATGGGTGGCCACCAAATGGCTGCGCGAGCGCGAATTCACATGACAGCATCGAACTCCATCCCCGAAGACAGCCTGCTGGGCAAAGCCGCCAGTTACACCGACCGGTACGACCCCTCGCTGTTGTTTCCCTTGCCCCGTTCCGCGAAGCGAGAGGAAGTTGGCATCGGCGCCACCTTGCCCTTCATGGGGGCCGACCTCTGGACCGCCTTCGAGCTGAGCTGGGTCAATGCCCGGGGCAAGCCGCAGGTGGCGATTGCCCACATCACCGTGCCGTGTGAGTCGCCCAACATCATCGAGAGCAAGTCCTTCAAGCTCTATCTCAACAGCTTCAACCAGACCGAATTCGACAGCGCCGATGCGGTACAGACCCGCTTGCGCGAGGACCTGAGCGAAGCCGCCTGGCGCGGTGCCGAGCGCCAAGGCACGGTGGGCGTGAAGGTGCTGTTGCCTGCGCAATGGCCACAGGAGCGCGTGGATGTGCTGGAGGGCCTCAGCCTGGACCGGCTGGATGTGGAGTGCCGCCACTACCAACCTGCCCCTGAGTTGTTGCGCGCCGATGCCAGCCAGCCCCAGGTGGAGGAAGTGCTGACCAGCGACCTGCTCAAGAGCAACTGCTTGGTGACCGGTCAGCCCGACTGGGGCAGCGTGCGCATTGCCTACACCGGCGCGCCCATCGACCAGGCGGGGCTGTTGCAATACCTGGTGAGTTTTCGCCAGCACAACGAATTCCACGAACAGTGCGTGGAGCGCATCTTCATGGACCTGTGGGCGCGTTGTCGGCCGACGCGGCTGAGCGTGTACGCCCGCTACACCCGCCGGGGCGGGCTGGACATCAACCCCTGGCGCACCAGCCATCCGCAAATGCCGCCCGCCAACCTGCGCACGGCGCGCCAGTGAGGCTGTCGAGGTTCAGAACAGACTGGGTTGCACGGTGTCGGCATCGGTCGGCGCGGTGACGGTTTGCGTGGTGGTGCTGTCTTTGCGTTGCAGGCCGTCCACCCGCACGCCCAGCAGCCGCAGCGGTCGGCCCAACGGTGCACGTTTCAGCGCCTCGCGTGCGGCACGCAAAATGTCATCGGCTTGGTCCACCGGTCCTGGCAAGCTGTGGTGCCGGGTCACGATGCGAAAGTCGTCGAACCGCAGCTTCACCGCCACGGTGCGCCCCCAGTAGCCTTTGCGTTGCAGGTCGGCCGCCACTTGGTCGGCCAAGCGGCTGAACACGGCACTGAGTTCGGCCCGGTCGCGCACTGCGTGCAGGTTGCGTTCGAAGGTGGTTTCACGGCTCATGCTGACCGGCTCGCTGTGGGTCTGCACCGGCCGGTCGTCGCGGCCCCAGGCGGCGTCGTGCAGCCATTGGCCTTGGCTCTGGCCGAAGTGGTCCAGCAGCGTGTCCAGCGGTTGCGCGGCCAGTTCCCCGATGGTGTGAATGCCCTGAGCCTCCAGCTTCTGGCTGGTCTTGGGGCCGATGCCGTTGATCTTGCGGCACGGCAGAGGCCAGATCAGGCTTTGCAGGTCGTGCTCGTGGACGATGGCGATGCCGTTGGGTTTGTGGAACTCACTGGCCATCTTGGCCAGCAGGTTGTTGGGTGCCACGCCGAGTGAACAAGTCAGGCCGATGGCGTCGAAAATGCCTTTCTGGATCAGCCGCGCCAGTACCCGGCCACCTTCGCGCTGGCCACCCGGTACGTCGGTGAAATCGACGTACACCTCGTCAATGCCCCGGTCCTCCATCACCGGAGCGATCTCGGTGATCACGGCTTTGAATGCGCGCGAACAGCGCCGGTAGGCGTCAAAGTCCACCGGCAGCAGGATGGCCTCGGGGCAGAGCTGGGCCGCCTTCATCAGCCCCATGGCCGAACCAATGCCGAACTGGCGCGCGGCGTAGGTGGCGGTGGTGATGACCCCGCGCCCGGCGTAGTCGCGCAGGCGCGGGAAGGCGTCCACCGGGATGTCGGCTTCGGCCACGTTGGCAAAGCGCTGGCGCAGCGCATGGTCGGCGCTGCGCCGCCCGCCGCCGATCACCATCGGCAGGCCCTTGAGCTGCGGGTAACGCAGCAGCTCCACGGAGGCGTAAAACGCGTCCATGTCCAGATGGGCGATGCGGCGCGGCGCGGTGGGCATGGCGTCCGGTTCGGAGGGTGAGCGGCAGGGCAAAGGCGAGGCGGCGGCCACGGATGTTGCCGGGACCGCTATGCTAGCCATTTTGCAATCCCACCACCTCCACCATGAGCACCGAACACTCCAAAGATTTTGAGCAAGGCTTGGCGATGCGCCAACGCGTCATGGGCGAAGACTTTGTGGCGCGGGCCTTCAGCGGCCTGACGCCTTTCACCGAGCCGTTGCAGCAGTACATCACCCGCAACGCCTGGGGCGATGTGTGGCAACGCCCCGGGCTGGATCTGAAGACCCGCAGCCTGATCACCGTGGCCATGCTGACGGCGCTGGGCAAGCAGCATGAATTGAAAGGCCATGTGCGCGGCGCGCTGAACAACGGCGCCACGCCCGAGGAAATTCAGGAGGTGCTGTTGCACGCCAGCATTTACTGCGGCCTGCCCACGGCGGTGGAAGCTTTCCGCTCGGCGGCCGAGGTGGTGGACGCGCCCAAGGGCTGACGTTCACGGCCCTGGGCCGTGTCAGGGGTACCCCGGGGGTGGTGCGGGTGGCGGTGTGGGCCCCGATGGCGCCGCGCCAGGCGAGGTGTGTCCTCCGTCCTCGTACTGCCGGCGCAGCCGCTCGAGCCCTTGGCGGAAGGCCTCGGCATCGCCGTGCTCGAAGAACGCCGGGTAGCGGTCGTGCGCGCCGTAAAGCCGCCGTGCGTGCTTGATCGGGCACCAGTATTGTTCGGTGCGGGCCGCGATTTCGCGCGCGTAGGCCACCACGCCGTTGCCGTAGGAGCAGTAGAAGCAGTTGAATTTCTCGACCGCATTGAGGTAGGGCAGGTCGGTGCGGTCGAACACCAGGTAGTCGGCCCGGCGCACCTTGGGGATGCGGTAAATCGGAAAGCACAGGGCTTGGTAAATCGATACGAAGGTGTCCAGCAGCGCAAACACCGGCCAGCCAGCGTAAATGATGGGGGCCGTGAGCAGCACTGTGAGGCGGCTGCCGCGCAGGTAGCGCCACAGGCCTACCCGTTGCTGGCGTTGCAACTCCACAAAGCGGCCGGCCAGCGCTTGGCGTTGCTGCTCGAACTCGTCGCGCAGGCGATCGTATTCCTGCTCAATTTGGTCTTGCAGGGTCTGGATGCGGGCCAGCAACTCTTCGATGGACGGGGGCATGGGGGCTCCGGGGCGAGGGTCAACCGGTCAGCAGGCGCTGCACCAGATCGACGGAACTGCTGGCCTGGTACTTGCGCATCAGGCGGGCGCGGTAGATCTCAACCGTGCGCGGGCTGATGCCCAGCGCTTTGCCGATTTCCTTGGCGGTCAGGCCTTTCATCACCAGCGCCGCCACCTCGCGTTCGCGCGCGGTGAGTTCGGCCTTCACAGTGCGGCGCGACGACAAATCCTCGAAGCTCCAGATGCCGGCGGCGTGTGGGTCGGTGCGGTCCAGCGCGCGGCCGGTGACGTGGCACCAGAAGGTCTGGCCCAGGAAGCGGCCGCCGACGCGTTTCATCACCCGCTCGTCGGAATAATGGCCCTTGGCATTCAGGATGGGCGTGATGCGTTCGCCGATGCGCTCGAACTCGTCGGCGCTGGGGTAGAGGATGAGGAAGCTCTGTCCGATGAGCTGATCGGGTGTGGCGCCGAACATCTCGCACACCGCTTGATTGCAGTCCACCATGGTGCGGTGGCGCGACAGCACCAGCCCCACCGGCGCCAGGTCGAAGGCGAGGCGGTAGTCGGCGGCGGGCGTGGGGTCGGGCGGCATGTGGAGGCTAGTGTGGGCGACTTCGGAGGGCGCGGCTAAGGGTTGGCCTGTAGGCAAAACTACGTATGCGATTACGTAGTATCGTACGGTTTTCCTTCACTTTTGGACAGGAGCGTGCGAGCATGAACAAGGTGTACCCCAGCGCGGCCGAAGCCCTTCAGGGCGTGGTGGCCGACGGGCAACTGATCGCCGTGGGCGGCTTCGGCCTGTGCGGCATTCCCGAGGCCCTGATCGACGCGCTGCGCGACAGCGGCGCGAAGAACCTGACCGCCATTTCCAACAACGCCGGGGTCGATGGCTTCGGCCTGGGCAAGCTGCTGGAAACCCGGCAGATCAAGAAAATGATCTCCAGCTACGTGGGCGAGAATAAAGAGTTCGAGCGCCAGTACCTGGCCGGCGAACTGGAGCTGGAATTCACGCCCCAGGGCACGCTGGCCGAGAAGCTGCGCGCCGGCGGCGCCGGCATTCCCGCCTTCTTCACCAAGACCGGTGTGGGCACGCTGGTGGCCGAAGGCAAGGAGCTGCGCGAGTTCAACGGCGAGACCTACGTGATGGAGCACGCCCTGTTCCCCGACGTGGCCCTCATCAAAGCCGACGTGGCCGACCGCAGCGGCAACCTGCGCTTTAACCTGACGGCGCGCAACTTCATCCCGGCCGCCGCGACGGCAGGCAAGGTCTGCATCGTGGAGGTGGAACGCTTGGTCGCCACCGGCGAGATCGCCCCGGACGACGTGCACCTGCCCGGCATTTACGTGCACCGCATCGTGGTCAACCCCACGCCCGAAAAGCGCATCGAAAAGCGCACCACCCGCGACCGCAAATAAGGAGCCCGACCATGGCATGGACCCAAGACCAAATGGCCGCGCGCGCGGCGCAGGAACTGCAAGACGGCTTTTACGTCAACCTGGGCATCGGCATCCCGACGCTGGTGGCCAACCACGTGCCCGACCACATCGAGGTCTGGCTGCAGAGCGAGAACGGCATGCTGGGCAACGGCCCCTTCCCGAATGAAGACGAGGTGGACGCCGACCTGATCAACGCCGGCAAGCAGACGGTGACGACGCTCAAGGGCTCGTCCATCTTCGGCTCCGACCAGTCCTTCGCCATGATCCGTGGCGGCAAGATCAACCTGTCCATCCTGGGCGCCATGCAGGTGACCGGCAAGGGCGACCTGGCCAACTGGATGATTCCGGGCAAGATGGTGAAGGGCATGGGCGGCGCCATGGATCTGGTGGCCGGCGTCAAACGCGTGATCGTGCTGATGGAGCACGTGGCCAAGAAGAAGGACGGCACCACCGACCTGAAGATTCTGCCCGAATGCACCCTGCCGCTGACGGGCCAGGGCGTAGTGGACCGCATCATCACCGACCTGGGTGTGATGGACGTGACGCCCGAAGGCCTGAAGCTGGTGGAGCTGGCCGACGGCGTGACGCGCGAGGAAATTCAAAGCAAAACGGGCGTGCCGCTGCTCTGAACGGCGTGCGATCAGGCCGCGGGTGCGGCCATCGCGTCCAGCATCGGCTGCAGCGCTTGCTGCAGTTCCGGTGCGGCGAGCGCTTCGTTCAGTCGCTCGCCATGGGTGGTCAACAGTTGGTGCTTGACCACCAACAGGTCGATGCTGTCGTCTTCCGCCAAAGGGTGGCTGGCCAGGTCGGCCCAGTCGCCAAAAGCGAGTTTTTCCCCCAAGCGTGAACACAGGTAGCACAGCGCGGTGCCGGTGACGCTGGCGTTGTTTTCGGCGGATGGCTGTGCCAGCCAACCGTCCACCGCCGTCACGGCGTTCACGATGCTGTCGGGCAATTCCCAGGCTTGCATCAACAAGCGCCCCAGTTCGGCGCCCCCCAGACCCAGCCAGGTTTGTTCCTGTTGAGTGCGGGTCAGCAGGTCTAGGCCCCGCAGTTCCTGCACCTGCGGCGGCGTCAGCAGCGACAGCGCCGCCTGGTGCCCCAGGTAAGACAAAACCACCTGCGTGACCAAGGCACCCGCATCGGGCAGGCCCAGCCGGGGTGCCAGACGCAAGGTCAACTCGCTGGCCAGGGCGCTGGCGTTCCACATCCGGTCCAGCGCTTGCTTGACCACCGGGTCCGACACCGGGAAGGCGTGGTCCAGCATGTAGCGCACGCAAATGCCCCGCACCGTGTTCAACCCCAGGAAAGTGATGCCCTGGCCAAGGCTGACCACCGGCCGGCTGAGGCCGTACAACGGCGAATTCACCGTGGCCAGCACTTTGGCCGCGACTTGCGGTTCGCCCAGCACCAGTTCGCTCAATTCCAGCGAAGTGGCGGTTTGCACGAAGTCGGGCGACACCAGCCGTTGCAGCGATTTGGGCGGGCGTGGGATTTGCCCCAGCCGTTGCAGCAGTTCGGCACGGCGGGCAGGGTCCAGGTCGTTGGCCTGCAGGCGCTGGAACGATTGCAGCTCGGCCGGTAAGGCCAGCGGTGGCACCGGGGCGGTGGCTGGGGTTTGGGGTGCTGTGGGCGCCGCTCGGGGTGTTGGTGTGGGCACCGATGGGCGGGTTGTGGCCAAAGGCGCCTGGGATTTGTTGGAGCGGCGCAACACTTTGAGCAGCACCACCGCTGCCACGACGAGCAGCACCAAGCCTGCAATGAGGGTGTTCATGTGAGAACCAAGGTAACAGCGATGCAACACACTGTACCCGAGTTCACGTCTCAATTTGGTGGACTGGCGATCACCACCTGGTGGCGCCCTTGTGCTTTGGCCTGGTAGAGCGCTTCGTCTGCCCGGCGGTACAGCCGGTCGGCGGTCTCGGGGGGCGCCAGTTGGGCCAGGCCGATGCTGATCGTCAGCCGTTCGCTGACCGAACTGCGCGGATGGGTGATGTTGTCGTCGTGCAGGCGCGCGGTCAGCAACTCCGCCCAGTCTTGCGCTTGGCGCAGGTCGGTGTCTTCCAGCAGCACCGCGAACTCTTCACCCCCCATGCGCGCGGGCAGGTCGCCGGCGCGTTGGGACTGGGTCATGAGGCGCTTTGCCACGGTTTTGAGTGCGACATCGCCCTGGACGTGTCCATAGTGGTCGTTGTAGCGTTTGAAGTAGTCCACGTCGAGCACCGCGAGGCACAGTGGGCGGCCATGCCGCGCGGCTGCGGCGAGTGCGCGGTCGAGCTCACGCTGGAACCGGCGCCGGTTGGCCAGGCCGGTGAGGGCGTCCGAGTCGGCCAGTTGTTCCAGCCGGGTCACTTGATGGTCGATGTGGTCCAGCAGGAGGTTGCTTTCGCGTTGCAGTTCGGCGATTTCGTCATCGCCGTTCACCGCTACCCGGGCCTGCCAGCGTTCCTGCTGGTAAATAGAGCGCAGTTCGTCCGCAAATTGCTGCACCCGGCGCACCACCAGGCGGTCCAGCAGCACCAGCAACCCAAGGGTGATGAGCAGGAAAAAGCCCGCCAGTTGCCACTGCACCCGGAACAGGTCGTCCCGCGCTTGCAGGGCCAGCGTGCGCGGCCAGACCAGCCGCAGGTGCCCCACCGCTTGGCCGGCCATGTCTTGCATGGGCCACCAGACCTCGATCCGGTCGTGTTGCATCACCAGTGCAGGGGTGGCTTCGCCCAAGGTGGAGCGGGCCGGTGTGCCCGGGCGCGCCTGTGACAAGGCTGGCAGGGGATCGGCCGAGAACACAAACTGCAGGCCCGTCAGCGCCCGCAGGTGGCTTTCAAAATCCGGACGAAGGTTTTCGCTCACCAGCAGCAAGCCTGCTGGGTCGCCCAAGCCGGAACTGGGGCGTATGCCCTGGCGGCACAGGGTTTGCCAGCGCTCCTGATGGCGGATCAGCCCGCAACTGCGCTCGCCCGGTTTCGGCAGGCGGCGCAATTGTGGGCCGTGCACGCTGGCCAGCAGGTCTTGCGCCTGGGTGGTGCCAGTGCTCACGCTGTGCAGCAGCCGGCCGTCCAGGGTCAACACCGCCAGCCAGTTGTAGTTCGCGCCTTCGATGGCCTCGCGCGTGAGGTTGCTTTTGGGAAAGTTTGGCTGTCGCCCCTGAACGTGGTCGTAAAAATCGGTCCAGTTGGCCCAGTCGTTGACCAGGGTGTCGTGCGTCAGCAGTTGCGCGTCGATGGCCACCAGCAGGCGCTCTAGGCCCTGCTGCGCATGGATCAGCTCAGCGGCGCCATACCCCCGATCCAGGCGCCAGTTCATCCAGGCCTGGCTGCCAATCAGCGGCAGCAGGACCAAGGACAGCAGCCCCAGGATTAATTTGATACGAATGCCCACAATTGAAATTCAGATAATTTTATTTTCAATTTTGGTATTGTTTCAAACAAAGCTTAGGCTGGCAAGTGCTTCAGAACGCGGGCGGGCGGTGGAACGTCAGCTCCGCGCCGTGTACCGGGTGGGGCAGCGTCAGCGTCGCCGCGTGCAGCAACAGCCGGGGGCTGGCCGCGACCACGACCGGCGGGGCGTAAAGTTCGTCACCCAGGATTGGGTGACCCAGGGCCTGCAGGTGCACCCTCAGTTGGTGCGAGCGGCCGGTCACGGGTTCCAGTTCCAGCCGGGTGCATGCCACCGGCCAAGGCTCGTTCGCGGTTGAGGCTGCAGGCTCGCTGGCGATGCGCCACCGGGTGAGGCTGGGTTTGCCCAGCACCGGGTCGATCTTGCTGCGGGGGCGGGTGGGCCAATCCACGATCAAAGGCAGCTCGATGCTGCGCCATGCGTCGTCGGGCAGGCCGTCAGCGGCGGGGCGCCCAGCCACCAGGGCGATGTAGCGCTTGTGCACCCGGCGTTCGGCGAAATGCCGGCTCAGGGTGCGTTGCGCCTCAAGCCCGCGCGCCATCGCCAGCAGGCCGGAGGTACCCATGTCCAGCCGGTGCACGATCAGCGCATCGGGGTAAGCGGCCTGCACCCGGGCACTCAGGCAGTCGGCATTCTCAGGACCCCGGCCGGGCACCGACAGCAGCCCGGCCGGCTTGTTCAGCACCAGCAAGGCGTCGTCAGCGTACACCACGTCAATGCCGTCGGACACGGGCACTGCCCGCCAGGCGGGCAGGTTCACAGCGCCGCGCCTTCGATCAGGAAGCGCATGCGCCGTTGGCCCTGCCACTCGTCGGCGTCGAGCCGGAAGGCGAACAGTGCCCGGCCCGGTAACGGCTCGGCGCGGCCAAACCAGATGCCATCCACCAGATCGCCCCGGTGGCGCAGCTTGAGCTGCAGGTGCTTTTGCCCCACCAGCCGTTGCGACACCACATCCAGCTCTTCGCAGAACACGGGCGGCGCAAAACCCTGACCCCACACTTGTTGCTGCAGCGTGTCAATCAGGTCGAGCCGCCGGTACTGTGGCTCCAGCGGGCCGTCGGCCTCCAAGCTGCGTTGCAGGGTGGCCGCATCCAGCCATTCGGCGGCGATCTGTTGCAGCGCCTGCTCGAAGGTGGGGAGCTGGTCTTCGGCGATGGTGCAGCCGGCCGCCATGGCGTGGCCGCCAAAGCGCAGCAGCACCCCCGGGTGGCGTTTGGCCAGCAGGTCCAGCGCATCGCGCAGGTGAAAGCCGGGGATGGAGCGGCCCGAGCCTTTGAGTTCGTGCCCTTTGCCGGTGGCGCGGCTGGCTGCGAACACAAAGGTCGGGCGGTAGAGGCGGTCTTTCAGCCGGGCGGCCACGATGCCGACCACGCCTTCGTGGAAATCGGGGTCGAACAGGCACAGCGCGGGCGGCGGCGTGTCGCTGTCGTCCCACAGCGTTTCGGCCATTTGCAGGGCTTGCTCGCGCATGTCTTGCTCCAGCGTCTTGCGCTCGCGGTTGATCTGGTCGAGCTGTTGTGCCAGGGCGTGAGCTTGCGCCGTGTCGTCGGTGATCAGGCATTCGATGCCCAGGCGCATGTCGCTCAGGCGGCCGGCGGCGTTGAGCCGGGGACCGAGCGCGAAGCCGAGGTCGAAGCTGGACGCCTGGGCCGGGGCACGCGCGGCGAGCTGGAACAGGGCGGCCATGCCCGGCGGCAACTGCCCGGCGCGGATGCGCTTGAGCCCCTGCGCCACCAAGCGGCGGTTGTGCGCGTCCAGCCGCACCACGTCGGCCACGGTGCCCAGCGCCACCAGGGGCAGCAAGCGGTCGATGCGGGGCTGTTCTGCCACACTGAACGCGCCCCGTGCCCGCAATTCGGCACGCAGGGCCAGCAGCACGTAGAACATGACGCCCACCCCCGCAATGGCTTTGCTGGAGAAGGGGCAGCCCGGTTGGCTGGGGTTGACCACCACGCAATCTTGCGGGAGTTGTACCTGGCCTTGAACGACGGCGGGCAGGTGGTGGTCGGTGATGAGCACTTGCAAGCCAATGGCCCGTGCGTGCGCTACGCCATCGACGCTGGCAATGCCGTTGTCCACGGTGATGAGCACATCGGCTCCTTGTGCACGCACCCGGTCGGCAATGGCGGGGGTGAGGCCGTAGCCGTCCTGCACCCGGTCCGGTACCAGGTAGCTGACCCGGTCGTGGCCTAGGCAGGCGCCCAGCATGCGCAAGCCCCGCACGGCGGTGGCACAGGCGGTGGCGCCGTCGCAGTCGTAGTCGGCCACCACGCACAGGCGCAGGCCCTGGGCCATGGCATCGGCCAGCAGGCGGGCGGCGGCGGTGGCGCCCAGCATCTGTTCCGGCGGGGTCAGGCGGGCCAGATCATCGCTGAGTTCGTCGGCGTGGCGCACGCCGCGCGCAGCGTACAGGCGCGCCAGCAGGGGGTGGACGCCGGCTTGCTCCAGCGCCCAGACGGCGCGCGGGGGCACGTCCCGGGGGATGATTTTCATAACTGAGCGAGGGTTTTGGCGATGCCGGCGTATGCGGAAGTTTCAGGGCGCCACAGGCGTTGCCACCAAGGGCGCCGTGGTGTGTCGTGGGCTGTGCTGGGTTGCCAGGCGGCCCAACCCCGCTCGCCAGACAACACCAACCGGCGGGCGGCGTCGGGCGCTGCGCCGTTCAGCCATGGGCCAATCACCTCGCGGTCCAACGTCAGCCAGGCTTGGCGCCATGCGGCCCAATCACCGCTCAGGGCGGGGCGGCGCAGGGCGTCGTTCACCGTCACGGTGGGCGTGGGCGACCGCTCGGCCCAGACACCGGCGCCGCTGATCCAGAAGCCGTTGATGGGCGGCACGCCCCGTGCCTGGCGGGCGTCGTGCACCGGATGGGTGTAGAACAGCATTTGCGCTTCGTTCTGCAGCCGCAGCAAGGTTTTGGCGCTGGCGGCCTGCTGGGCGCTGGGCAGCCAAGCGTCCACACGGCGGTGGGCCACCCGGTCCAGGCTGGCGCAGGGCAGGTTGCGCAAGGCTTCGCCGGTGGCGCGCCAGCGTTGCGGCGTCTCCAGGTGCAGCGCAATACCGTCCTCCAGCGCCCAGGGGGCCAGGGCGTCGAGCAGCGCTTGCGATTCCTCGGTCCGCAGGTCCAGGTCGTCCGGGGGCAGCAGCGTGACTTGCTCCATGCCCACGCTCCAGTGGCAGGGGGTGAACCAGGCGCAGGGCTGATCGGTGAGTCCGGCGTGCCAGGCGGCCCAGGGCCAGCGGCCGTCGCCGGGGTCAGCCCAGCCCAGGGCATGTCCCAGCGCGCGTTCGTGCGGCGGGCTCAAGGTGTATTCGTCGGCGTGGTCCTGGCCTGCTGGCTGCCAGCGTTGCAGCAGCGCGTCCAGGTGGGGCAGGGGGAGGTCGGCCAGGGCTGCGTCGCATTCGGGCGTGCTGGCGTGGGCGTAGGGAATGATCAGGTGTTCCCCGGGGGAGACTGTGGCGGGCCGCATGGGGTGATTGTCGGTGATGCCACAATTCAGGCTGTCCCATGCGGAGATCCATGCAAGTTCCCTACGAATTCAGGGTGGGCTGGCGCTACACCCGCGCCGGTCGTGGCACCCGGCGCAACGGTTTCATTTCCTTCATCAGCGGTGTGTCCATGCTGGGCATTGCGCTGGGGGTGGCGGCCCTCATCATTGTGTTGAGCGTGATGAACGGCTTTCAGAAAGAGGTGCGCGACCGCATGTTGGGCGTGCTCTCGCACATCGAGGTGTTTGCGCCCGGTGGCGAGGCTTTGCCCGACTTGGACAAGACCCTGGCCGAAGTGCGTGCTCACCCCGAGGTGGTGGGTGCCGCGCCGTTCATCGCGGCCCAGGGCCTGCTCGCGCGTGGTGAGGACATGAAGGGTGCGTTGGTGAGGGGCATCGACCCCGCCCAGGAGCCGCAAGTGACCGATTTGGCTGCCGACCTGAGCGATGTGGTGTTGCCGCGCCTGGTGCCGGGCGGGTATGGCGTGGTGTTGGGCGGTGCGCTGGCGCGCAGCCTGGGTGTGACGGTGGGCGACGCGGTGACGCTGATCGCTCCCAGTGGCCAGCTCACGCCGGCCGGGGTGGTGCCCCGCCTGCGCCAGATGACGGTGGTGGGCTTGTTCGATTCCGGCCACTACGAATACGACTCCACGCTGGCCCTGCTGCACCAGGACGACGCGGCGCGGATTTTCCGGCTCGAAGGGCCTACCGGCGTGCGGCTGAAAATCCGCGATCTGCACCAGGCCCGCGAGGTGGCGGCGCAACTGGCCGGCCAACTCAGCGGTGACTTGTTGATCCGCGACTGGACGCGCCAGAACCGCACCT
>CAZGDZ010000016.1:0-15395 GCA_964524855.1 uncultured Macromonas sp. | reverse complement strand
GGGCGCGGGCGTGAAAACGAAGTGATCGAAGTTTCCACCTTCCGCGCCTACATGGACAACGCCGCCGCCGAGCAGGTCAGTGGCAACGAGCGCACCTCCAAAGGCGAGCTGGCGGGCATGAAGCACGCGGTCGATGCCAGTGGCCGCGTGTTGCGCGACAACGTCTGGGGTCCGATGGAGCAAGACGCGGTGCGCCGCGACTTCACCATCAATGCCATGTACTACGACCCGGAAACCGAAACCGTGGTCGATTTTCACCATGGCATCCGCGACGCCAAAAAGCGCCTGCTGCGCATGATCGGCGAGCCTGCGGCCCGCTACCGCGAAGACCCGGTGCGCATCATCCGCGCCGTGCGTTTTGGTGCCAAGTTGAGCGGGCTGGGCTTCCAGTTCGAGGCCAAAACCAAAGCGCCGCTGTCCGCTTCGCTGCCCCTGTTGGCTGACGTGCCCCAGAGCCGCATGTTCGACGAAATGCTCAAGTTGTTGCAGACCGGGCATGCGCTGGCCAGTATCGACCAATTGAAAGCGACCGGGCTCTCCACCGGTATTTACCCCTTGCTGGACCTGGTGGTGCAGCGCGCCGAGCAGCCGTTCGTGAAAGCGGCGCTGCTCGACACCGACCGCCGCGTGGGGGAAGGTAAACCGGTTGCGCCCAGCTTCTTGCTGGCCTGCGTGTTGTGGAGCGATGTGCGCGAGGGCTGGAGCCGGCGCCTCAAGGCCCAGGTGCCACCCTTCCCGGCCTTGCAGGACGCGGTCGATGAGGTGTTCGAGTCGCGCATTGGCGACGTGTCCGGGCGTGGCAAGCTGGGCGCCGACATGCGCGATATTTGGCTGATGCAGCCGCGTTTCGACAAGCGCACCGGTTCCTCGCCGTTTTCTCTGGTGGAGCAGCCCCGTTTCCGCGCCGGTTTTGACTTTTTGCGTTTGCGCTCCCAGGTCAATGAAATCGAGGAGGAACTGGCCCATTGGTGGGAAACCTTCTCCACCGCCAGCGACGCCGTGCGCCGCGACATGGTGGACGAGATCCGCCTGGCGCAACAGCGCGCAAAGCACCGTGGTGCGGGCAAAAGCGAAGGCAAGGGCGAAGGCAAAACCGGCCGCAGTGGTTCGGGGCGTGTGTTCCGGGCGCCGCCCGATGCTCAGGCCGATGCCCAGACCGAGGCACCGGCCGACGCCGAAGGGGTACCGGCACCGCAAGGTGATGCGATCGCCCCGGACGATGCCGCGCCGGCCAAGAAGCGCCGCCGTCGCCGTCGCAAACCCGGTGGTTCAGGCCATGCCGGTGATAGCGGTGGTGGGTCAGATGCGGGTGGGCCTGGCGAGTGAGCGTGCTGGCCAGCGTGGCCCTGGGCGCCAACCTGGGCGATGCGGTTGCCGCAGTGCGCCAAGCGTTGGTGGCCTTGAACGGGTTGCCACACACCCGGCTGCTGCGTGCTTCCAGCCTGTACCGCACCGCACCGTGGGAGGCCAGCGGCCCCGATTTCATCAATGCCGTGGCGTTGTTGCAAACCGATCTGCCTGCCCCTCACCTGCTGGCGGAGTTGCAAGCACTGGAGCAGGCCGCTGGACGAGAGCGGCCCTACCTGAACGCGCCGCGCACGCTCGATCTGGATCTGTTGTTTTACGGCGAAGGGTGCATCCAGTCGCCCACTTTGACCGTGCCCCACCCCCGATTGTGGGAGCGCGCGTTTGTGCTGGTCCCCCTGGCCGAAATCGCGCCCGAGCGGGTTCCCGCCCACGCTTTGCAGGCGGTAGCCCGGCAAGCCATTGAGCGCTTGCCGGGCTGATCAGGGCGCCAGCCGCTCCCGCTGCCATGTACCGCTGTCCAGGCGGTACTGCAAGCGGTCGTGCAACCGGCTTTTGCGGCCCTGCCAGAATTCCCAGCGGTCGGGCACCAGGCGGTAACCGCCCCAGTGCGGTGGGCGCGGTGGGTTCAGCAAAAACTGGGCGCCGTACTTGGCGGCTTGCGTCACCAGCACGCTGCGCCCCGCGATCACCTGGCTTTGTGGGCTGGCCCAGGCGCCGATGCGGCTGTCCAGCGGCCGGCTGTGGAAGTAGGCGTCGCTTTCTTCCGCGCTCACGGGGCTGACCTGGCCTTCAATCCGCACCACCCGTTCCAGCTCCACCCAGTGGAATTGCAGTGCCGCCCACGGGTTGCCCGCCAGCTCCTGCCCTTTGCGGCTTTGGTAGTTGGTGTACCAAACCAGCCCCCGTTCGTCATACCCCTTGATCAGCACCACCCTCGTGCTGGGCCGCAGGTTGCTGCCCACGGTGGCCACGGTCATCGCGTTGGGTTCGGGCAGTTCGCTTTTCAGGGCTTCGTTGAACCATTGGTCGAACTGTCTCATCGGGTCGGCGTGCGACGCGTCCTCGCTCAATTCGGCCTTTTCGTAGCTTTTTCGCAGGTCGGCAATGTTCATGCCGTCAGTATGTCACGCGTCGGAGGTGTGGGGCAGGCGCATCAGTGCTTCCAGTGCCCGATCGCGGATGCCGAGCGCCTGAAGCTGTTCATGTGTTTGGCGCGCATAGTCCAGCGTGGTACCGTAACGGCCCCGGGCGTGGGCAAAAATGGTTCGGTACTCGTCGTGGTCAAGGTCACCGGTGTAGTTCGGGCTGTGCCGCGACAGAGTGAAACCCAGCGCGCAGACGGGGCCGTCCGGCGTCAGACAGCGCAGCCATTTCGGGTCGTACACCGGATTCGGCATTTCGCGCTCCCACAAACGGGGCAGCATCTCGGGCACGTTGGCCGACGCCACGCGCAACACCACGCCCCGACAACTGCCGCCCGACAGCAAAGCAAACACCAAGCCAGGCCGGTCGGGCGTGCCCCGGTTGACGCGGCTCCACATTTTCAAGGCCCGGTGGTGTCCGTGCACCTTGGCGGGGCGTTTTTCCAAAACCTCAAACTCAGCTTTCCAAATCAAGGAGCCGTAGGCAAACAGCCACTGGTCGCGCCCGCCCCTGGTTTGCCACTCGCGCAGGGTGGGGTTCAGCTTGTTTTGGGCGAAAGGGCCCGGGTGGGGGGCTTTGGGGTGGGCCAGCATTTAGAATCTCAAAGCATTATTCATACCGATTCCATGACCGCAAGCCCTTTGTCCGAACTCCCTCGCGCTGTCGATTTGCGCGCCTTGGCCCGCAGCGACCAGGCGTTGGCGGGTGAGGTCGCGCTGAACACGTTGGAGCGGCTTTGCGCCGATCTGCCTGCCTGGCCTGCAGAGCGGCAGGCACCTGGGGTGCGTTGGCGTGCGCGGGCAGAGTGGCGGCAGCGCACGCCGCAAGCGCAGGGGCTGGCGGGTGCGCACGACGAGCCGCAACTGTGGCTGCACCTGGTGGTGGACGCTGCTGTGCCCCAAACCTGCCAGCGTTGCCTGCAGCCCTATGCCGAAGCGGTGTCGGTGGACCGCTGGTTTCGCTTCGTCAAGGACGAAACCGTGGCCCTGGCCGAAGACGACGAGGCCGAAGAAGACCTGCTGGTGCTGGAGCCCCGTTTCGATTTGCCCGCTCTGGTCGAAGACGAGTTGCTGATGGCGTTGCCCCTGGTGCCCATGCACGACACCTGCCCCGAGCCCCTGGCCCCGAAGGGTGATCCTGCCGACGAAGAGGAGGCTCCGCTTCGTCCCAATCCCTTCGCGGCGCTGGCCGCACTCAAGGCCCGATCGCGCGATGGCGAAACGGGTGCTTGATGCGCAAGCTCGACGCGCGTTATAATCACTGGTTTCGCGCTGGCCTGAACACGAGCACGTGGGCTGGTGCTGCCGCCAACCCCCACAAGGCCACTGCCTTTTTTATAGGAGCCGAACATGGCTGTCCAGCAAAACAAAAAATCGCCGTCCAAGCGCGGCATGCACCGTTCGCACAACGCCCTGACCACCCCGGGCACCGCCGTCGAGTCCACCACCGGCGAAGTGCACCTGCGTCACCACATCAGCCCCAACGGTTTCTACCGTGGCCGTCAGGTGCTGAAAAACAAGTCCGAAGCCTGATTGGGCTCGCGCCCGGCTTCGTTGCCGGCGCAGGACGGTTGGAAAAGCCCGCATGTGGCATGCGGGCTTTTTGCGTCTGGGCGGCGCCATCGAAGTCGCGGCCCTCGGTACGTTTGAAGGTCAATTCATGATCACCATCGCGGTTGATTGCATGGGGGGGGACCACGGCCCCGCCGTCACCTTGCCGGCTTGCGCTGCTTTTTTGATGGCGCACCCCGAGGCGCGGTTGGTGTTGGTCGGTCTGCCCGATGCGCTCGCGCGCCTGCCTGCGTCGCTGGACGCTGCGCGCGCCACGGTGGTGGTTGCGTCCGAGGTGGTCAGCATGGACGACCCGGTCGAGGTGGCCTTGCGTCGCAAGAAAGATTCTTCGATGCGGGTGGCCATTGCACAGGTCAAGGCTGGCGAGGCCGATGCCGCCGTATCGGCCGGCAACACTGGCGCCTTGATGGCCATCGCTCGCTACGTGCTCAAAACCCTGGAGGGCATCGACCGTCCGGCCATTGCCACCCAGATGCCCAACGCCAAGGGCGGCGCGACCACGGTGTTAGACCTGGGTGCCAACGTCGATTGCACCGCCGAGCACTTGTTGCAGTTTGCGGTGATGGGCTCAGCCTTGGTAGCTGCTGGCGGCCGAGAGGCACCTTCGGTCGGCTTACTCAACATCGGCGAAGAAGTCATCAAGGGCAACGACGTCATCAAGCAGGCGGGCGTTCTGCTGCGCCAGGCGGGCGAACGGGGCGACCTGAACTTCTACGGCAACGTGGAAGGCAACGACCTGTTCAAGGGCACCACCGACATCGTGGTGTGCGATGGCTTTGTGGGCAACGTGGCCCTGAAAGCCAGTGAAGGCTTGGCCAGCATGATCGGTGGTTTCATCCGCGAAGAGTTCTCGCGCAACGCCCTGACGCGGTTGGCAGCGCTTGTCGCGTACCCGGTGCTCAAAGCGTTCAAACACCGGGTGGACCACCGCCGCTACAACGGCGCGGCCTTGTTGGGTTTGCGGGGCCTGGTGTTCAAAAGCCATGGCTCGGCCGACGCCTTTGCCTTCGAACAGGCCTTGGTGCGCGCGTATGATGCAGCCCACAACCGCTTGCTCGAGGGGGTCAAGGCGCGCATTGCGCAGGCCGCGCCCCTGATGCAGGCTTCAGCGATTCCCGCAGCGCCCGTCGCTGCCGAATGAACGCGCGGCGCGAGCCGACGCCTTGCACATCCGTCCATGAAACGATACGCCCGCATCACAGGTACCGGCAGCCACCTGCCGCCCCAGCGTTTGACCAACGACGACATGGTGACCATGCTGGCCGCCCGTGGCGTCGAGACCAGCGATGACTGGATCGTTGAGCGCACCGGCATCCGCGCCCGGCATTACGTGGCCGATGGGGTGAATGCGAGCGATCTGGCGTTGCAGGCCTGCCTCCGGGCGCTGGAGGCAGCGGGCCGACAGGTGGCCGACATCGATCTGATCATCGTCGCCACCTCCACGCCAGACATGGTGTTTCCCTCCACTGCATCCATCCTGCAGCGCAAGTTGAGCGAGGCCGCTGCGGCGCAAGGCCAGCCCGGCGCGGCGGGTGGCGCCGCGTTCGACGTGCAGGCCGTGTGCAGCGGTTTCATCTACGCGCTCACCGTGGCCGATGCCATGATTCAGACCGGCGCTGCCCAGCGCGCGCTGGTGGTGGGTGCGGAGGTGTTCTCGCGGATTCTGGATTTCAACGACCGCACCACCTGCGTGTTGTTCGGCGACGGCGCGGGCGCCGTGGTGCTGGAAGCCACCGAACACGATGGCAGCGGCCCGGCTGTGCTGGCCAGCGACATTCATGCTGATGGCCGTCACACCGGCATTCTGTGTGTGCCGGGCACCGTCAGCGGAGGCCAGATTCTGGGTGACCCGTTGCTGAAAATGGACGGTCAGGCGGTGTTCAAGCTGGCTGTCGGCCTGCTGGAAAGTGCAGCCAAGGCGGCGCTGGCCAAGGCCGGCAAGGTCGAAGCTGACATCGACTGGCTGGTGCCGCACCAGGCCAATATCCGCATCATGCAGAGCACCGCGCGCAAACTCAGGCTACCAATGGAGAAGGTGATCGTCACCGTGCAGGACCACGGCAACACGTCGGCCGCATCCATCCCGCTGGCACTGGACCATGGCGTGCGCACCGGCCAGATCCAGCCGGGCCAGACGCTGATGCTCGAAGGCGTGGGCGGCGGCTTCACCTGGGGTGCGGTGCTGGTGCGCCTGTGACCCCTCACTTTTGCCTCACAAGAACAACGGAGTTAGCACGATGAGCGCATTTGCATTCGTTTTCCCCGGTCAAGGCTCTCAAGCCGTCGGGATGCTCGATGCTTGGGGTGACCACCCGGTGGTGGCCGAGACCTTGAAAGAAGCCTCCGACGCCCTGGGCGAGGACGTGGCGAAACTGATCCACGAAGGCCCGAAAGAGGCCCTCGCCCTGACCACCAACACCCAGCCGGTGATGCTGGTGGCCGGTGTGGCCGCGTGGCGCGTTTGGCGTGCGGAAGGCGGCGCGCTGCCCGCCGCCGTGGCCGGTCATTCCCTGGGCGAATACTCTGCCCTGGTGGCCTCTGGCGTGCTGACGCTGGCCCAGGCCGCACCGCTGGTGCGCTTCCGTGCCCAGGCCATGCAGGACGCGGTGCCGGTGGGCACCGGCGCCATGGCCGCCATCCTGGGCATGGCCGCCGACAAAGTCCGTGAAGGCTGTGCCGAGGCGCAAGCCACTTTCCCCGCAGACAGTGGCGAGGTGGTGGAGGCGGTGAACTTCAACGACGCGGCCCAAACCGTCATCGCCGGCAGCAAGGCTGCGGTGGACAAGGCTTGTGAAGTGCTGAAGGCCAACGGCGCCAAACGCACGCTGCTGCTGCCGGTGTCGGCCCCGTTCCACTCCAGCCTCATGAAGCCCGCTGCCGAGCGTTTGAAAGAGAAGCTGGCTGCCACCGCTTTTGCTGCCCCGCAGATCCCGGTGCTCAACAACATCGACGTGGCGGTGGAAGCCGACGCCGACCGCATCCGCGATGCGCTGTACCGCCAGGCCTTTGGCCCGGTGCGCTGGGTGGAGAGCGTGCAGGCCCTCAAAGCTCGCGGCATCGCCACCGTGGTGGAATGCGGCGCCGGCAAGGTGCTGGCTGGCATGGTCAAGCGCATCGATGCCGACCTGTCCAGCGCCGCGCTGTACGACCCGGCCACGCTGGCTGAAGTCCAGGCCCTGCTGGCCTGACACCACCAAATACCCCAAACGAGGAGGGAAACCCATGTCTGACACCGCATTTGCTGGCCAGGTGGCCCTGGTCACCGGCGCCTCGCGCGGCATTGGCGCCGCCATTGCACTGCAACTGGCCAAGCAAGGCCTCAAGGTCATTGGTACCGCCACCAGCGACGATGGCGCCGCCAAAATCACCCAGGCTCTGGCCGGCCACGCCGACTGCGAAGGCGCCAAGCTGGACGTGAACAACGCCGCCGAGGCGGAGGCCCTGATCGACGCCATCGTGAAAGAACACGGCGCGCTGCACGTGCTGGTCAACAACGCCGGCATCACCCGCGACATGCTCGCCATGCGATTGAAGGACGAAGACTGGGACGCGGTGCTCGACACCAACCTCAAAGCGGTGTTCCGGATGAGCCGTGCCGTCATCCGCCCGATGATGAAGCAGCGCTACGGCCGCATCAACAGCATCACCAGCGTGGTGGGCTCGTCTGGCAACCCCGGCCAAGCCAACTATGCCGCCGCCAAGGCCGGTGTGGCGGGCATGACCCGTGCGTTGGCGCGCGAACTCGGCAGCCGCAACATCACCGTCAACTGCGTGGCGCCGGGCTTCATCGAAACCGACATGACCGCTGCCTTGCCCGAAGCGCAGCAACAGGCCTTGTTGGGCCAGATTCCGCTGGGCCATCTGGGCAAACCGGCCGACATTGCGCATGCCGTGGCGTATTTGGCCAGCCCGCAAGCCGCTTACGTGACGGGGCAGGAACTGCACGTCAACGGCGGCATGTTCATGGCCTGATAACATTCGTCCCCAGCCATTTTTTGGTGGGGCTTCCAGCCCCGGCTAAAATGGCGTGACTGTTTTTAACCACCCTCAGAGGGAACTATGAGCGATATCGAAGCACGTGTGAAGAAAATCATTGCCGAACAACTCGGCGTGGAAGAGTCCCAGGTGACCAACGAGAAGGCTTTCGTGGCCGATCTGGGCGCCGACTCGCTCGACACCGTGGAACTGGTGATGGCTCTCGAAGACGAATTTGGTATCGAGATCCCTGACGAAGACGCCGAGAAGATCACCACGGTGCAAAACGCCATCGACTACGCGGTCGCCAACCAGAAGGCCTGATCGCCGATGAGCCGCCGCCGTGTCGTTGTGACCGGTCTGGGCTGTATCTCCCCCGTGGGCAACACGGTGGAAGCGGCTTGGGCCAACCTGCTTGCTGGTCAATCCGGCATCGACCTCATCACCAAGTTCGATGCCACCAACTTCGCCTGCAAAATTGCGGGCGAGGTGAAGGGGTTTGACCTGGAGTCCTACATCAGCGCCAAAGAGGCGCGGACCATGGACACCTTCATCCATTACGGCATCGCCGCTGCGGTGCAAGCCGTGGCGGACGCCGGTTTGCCGGTGGGCGACGCCCTGGGTGAAGAAGAGGCCTGCAGGATAGGTTGCATCATCGGCTCGGGCATCGGTGGCTTGCCGATGATCGAGGACACCCACGCCGAACTGACGAACCGTGGCCCGCGCCGCATTTCGCCGTTTTTCGTGCCGGCCTCGATCATCAACATGATTTCCGGGCACGTGTCCATGCGGTTTGGCTTCAAGGGGCCGAACCTGGCGGTCGTCACGGCCTGCACGACCGGCCTGCACTGCATTGGTGAGGCCGCTCGCAAGATCGAATACGGCGACGCCGATGTGGTGATCGCCGGTGGCGCCGAATCCACTGTGTCGCCGCTGGGCATTGGGGGCTTTGCCGCCATGCGTGCCTTGTCCACCCGCAACGACGACCCGAAAGCCGCATCCCGCCCCTGGGACAAGGACCGCGACGGCTTCGTGCTGGGTGAGGGCGCTGGCGTGATGGTGCTGGAAGAGTACGAACACGCCAAAGCGCGTGGCGCCAAGATTTACGCCGAGGTGGGTGGTTACGGCATGAGCGCCGACGCCGGCCACATGACTGCGCCCAGCATGGACGGTCCGCGCCGCGCCATGATCAACGCCCTGCGCAATGCCGGCATCAATGCCGACCAGGTGGACTACCTGAACGCGCATGGCACGTCCACCCCCTTGGGCGACGTGAACGAAACGAACGCCATCAAAGCGGCGCTGGGCGACCATGCCCAGCGGGTGGTGGTGAACTCCACCAAGTCCATGACCGGTCACCTGCTGGGTGGTGCTGGTGGTATCGAGAGCGTGTTCACCGTGTTGGCGGTGCACCAGCAAAAGAGCCCGCCCACGATCAACATCTTCGAGCAAGACCCGGAGTGTGACCTGGACTATTGCGCCAACACCGCGCGGGACATGAAGATCGACGTTGCGGTGAAAAACAACTTCGGTTTTGGCGGCACCAACGGCACCTTGGTGTTCAAGCGGGTTTGACGCGGCGCGTTGGCGCTGCGTCGGTCACGGTTTTTCATGGCACACGCCCCCTCGGCCGTCACCTACCCGGTGAATGGCGTCGCTTGGGCGCGTAGTGCGGGATTGTGCTTCGCCGGTTTGTGGTTCGTGTCTCAAACGGTTTGGGCGGTGGTTTGGTGGGAACGCACCTTGCCCGGTGCCTGGTGGGCCGCGTTGGGTGGCGCTGCGTTGCTATCGGCCTGGATGCTGTGGCAGGCCCGGCATGCGCCTGTGGGCTTTTTGTCCTGGGTGCCGGCGCACATTCACACGCACACTGGCGATTTGGACCCTCAGGCCGCCCGCTGGCGTTGGGAAAGTGCCGCTTATCGCCGGGGGGTGCCATTGGTGAAGCTGCGCTGCGTACTCGACCTGCAGTCGGTGGTGCTGCTGCGTGCGTCCACCACCGCCGGTTTGGGTTTGTGGCTGTGGTCGGCCCGCGCTCAAGAGCCTGACCAGTGGGGGCGTTTGCGCGAAGCGTTGCGCCACCACCATCGGGTATAGTCTGCCGCCTGACCCACCTATGGCCGATTCTTCCCCCCCGCCCTCTACCGATGCCGATTTTGTCCTGGTCCAGCGCACGCTGGCCGGGGAGCAGCGCGCGTTCGAAATGCTGGTGGTCAAATACCAGCGCCGGGTGGAGCGCCTGATCGGGCGCATGGTCCGCGACAGCGATCTGGTGCAAGACATCGCGCAGGAAACTTTCATTCGGGCCTACCGCGCCCTGGGGCAATTCCGCGGCGAGGCCCAGTTCTACACTTGGCTCTATCGCATCGCCGTCAATACCGCCAAAAAGCAGTTGATGGAGCTCAAGCGCGATCCTCTGGTGCCCATGAGTGCGTTGCGTTCTGGTGACGACGATGAAACTTCTGGCGTCGAATACGAACTAAACGCTCAAGTGGCCGACTCTGAGACGCCGGAAGCGGTGTTGGCGAGCAAGGAAATTGCCCAAGCCGTCAACGAGGCGATGGACGCTTTGCCCAAGGAACTGGGGCAAGCCATTGCACTCAGAGAGATTGAAGGGTTGAGCTACGAGGAAATCGCGCAGGCGCTGGATTGCCCGATCGGCACCGTGCGTTCGCGTATTTTCCGGGCCCGCGAGGCCATTTCCGCGCGCATCAAGCCCATGCTGGAACGCCAGACGGGCAAGCGCTGGTGACCCGCGCCCGAAATTGGAAGCCGCACATCATGCAGACCACGACCGAAACCCAAACCGAAAGCCGGCGCCTAGAGGCTTTGTCGGCCCTGACCGATGGCGAATGCCCGTCCGACGAGGTGCAGGCCGTGGCGTCGGTGTATGGCACATCCGCGCCCGTGCGTTCCGCGTGGGCAAGTTACCACTGCATTGGCGATGTGCTTCGGACCCAGTCGGCCCCTGTGGCCGATGCGGCTTTCGTTCGTTCGGTCATGGACCGCATTGCCAAGGAGCCGCTGCCGACCATGATCACACCGCCGCCTGTGACTGTGGTGGCGCCTGTGCCGGTAGAGGCCGCCAACGACTCCGTGTTCCGCTGGAAGATGGTCGCCGGGGTGGCCAGTTTGCTGGCAGTCGCCGCAGTGGCTTGGCAGGTGGTGGTGGCGCCTGCGCCCAGTGCGCAACCCCAATGGGCAGCCGCTCCCGCTGGGGCCCAGGCCGCGATGGGCGCCGTGGTGCCCGTGCAGGCTGTGGTCACCGAACAAGGGGTGGTACTGCGCGATCCGCAGCTCGAAGAATTGATGGCGGCGCACCGCCAGTACGGCAGCATGTCCGCGTTGCAGATGCCGGCCGGTTTCCTGCGCAATGCCACTTACGACACCCCGCAGCGTTGAGCCGTTTGCCATGCGCTTGAACCTTGGACTATGGATGGTCGGTGCCGGCGCTGTGACGCTGGCTTGTCTGGCTGCGCCGGGTTGGGCTCAAGACGGCCCACGCAGCGCATCGGCCGCGCCTGTGGCGCAGGAAAAAAGCATACACGCGTGGCTGGAGCGTTTGCACGAAGCTTCGCGGCGGCGGGCTTACATCGGCACCTTTGTGGTGTCCAGCGGGCCTGAAATCGCCGCCTCCAAAATTTGGCATGTGTGCGATGGCAACCAGCAGGTGGAGCGCATCGAAACCTTGACCGGCGCGCCGCGCACCACCATCCGCCGCAACGATGAGGTGATCACGTTCGCGCCCGATGCCAAGGTTGCACTGCGTGAGCGTCGCGAGGCCTTGCGTTTGTTCCCAGACTTGCTGCGCGCGCCTGGGCAACAGATCGAGAATTTTTACGCGGCCCGCCCGGTGGGGGCCGAACGCGTCGCGGGTTTTGACGCCTGGGTGGTCGATTTCCTGCCCAAAGATGGCCTGCGCTATGGCTACCGCATCTGGTCCGAGAAGGCGACCGGGCTGGTGGTCAAGCTCCAGACCCGCGATGCTTCCGCTCAGGTGTTGGAACAGGTGGCGTTCACCGAGCTGCAGCTGGACGCACCGGTCCGCATGGACGCACTGATCAAACAGATGGACAACACGGCCGGCTACCAGGTCTTGCGTCCTGAGTTGCGCAAAACCACCCCGGAGGCCGAAGGGTGGCGTCTGCGGCAGGAGGTGTCGGGTTTCCAGTCCATGAGCTGCCATGCCCGGACCGAGCCGCAAGCCAAGGCCACGCCAGCGGTGCAATGGGTGTTTTCCGATGGTTTGGCGTCGGTGTCGCTGTTCTTGGAGAACTTTGATGCGCGCCGGCACACCAAGGAGAAACACGTCTCGGCGGGTGCGACCCATTCGGTATCGCGCCGTGTGGGTGACCACTGGGTGACCGCAATGGGCGAGGTGCCGACCGAAACCTTGAATCTGTTTGTGCAGGCGCTGGAACGAACGCGCTGACCGGTCTGCCCTGATCGGCCGCCTCTGGTTCCTGCGGTTTGAACTTGATGTGGAGGAAACGGATGTCTTTGAATTCGAGTCTGAAACGCTACCTGTTGGCGACGGTCGCGGCTGGCACGTTGGTCGCCGTCCTGTGGTCGGCCAACCATGGGGCGGTGGAGGCGCAGACCGCGCTTGCGCCTATGCCCGTGCCGGTTCCCAGCGCGCCGTTGGTGACGGGGTTGCCCGATTTCAGCGTCTTGGTCGAACAGGTGGGCCCTTCGGTGGTCAACATTCGCACCATCGAGCGGGTGCGCCAAGGCGCATCCACTGGTGGGGCCGACGAGCAAATGCTGGAGTTCTTCCGGCGTTTCGGTATCCCGGTGCCGCCCGGCGCCACCCCGCGAGGGCCCCAGCAGCGCGGCCCCGACGTGGAGCGCCCGCGGGGTGTGGGGTCCGGGTTTGTGCTTAGCGGTGATGGTTTCATCATGACCAACGCGCACGTGGTGGACGGCGCGGACGAAGTGGTGGTGACTTTGCCGGACAAGCGCGAATTCAAGGCCAAGGTGGTCGGTTCGGACCGCCGCACCGATGTGGCGGTGGTCAAGATCGAAGTCACTGGCCTGCGCGCGGTACGCATCGGCGATGTGAGTCGCCTGAAAGTGGGTGAATGGGTGATGGCCATCGGTTCGCCGTTCGGCCTGGAAAACACGGTGACGGCCGGCATCGTCAGCGCCAAACAGCGCGACACCGGTGACTATTTGCCCTTCATCCAGACCGACGTGGCGATCAACCCGGGCAATTCGGGCGGTCCCCTCATCAACCTGCGAGGTGAGGTGGTGGGTATCAACAGCCAGATTTACTCCCGATCCGGCGGCTTCCAGGGCATTTCGTTCGCCATCCCGATCGACGAAGCGGTGCGGGTGTCCGACCAACTGCGCACCTCGGGCAAGGTGACGCGAGGGCGCATTGGCGTGGCCATCGACAACGTGACCAAGGAGTTGGCCGATTCGCTGGGATTGGCCAAGGCCGAAGGCGCGTTGGTGCGCGGGGTCGAGGCCGATTCGCCCGCCGCCAAGGCCGGTGTCGAGCCCGGCGACATCATCCTGCGCTTTGGGGGCAAGGCGGTGGAGAAATCCGCTGATCTGCCGCGCATCGTGGGCAACACCGCACCGGGAACCCGGGCGCCGGTGGTGGTCTGGCGCCGAGGCGGACAGAAGGAGCTGAGCCTGACCGTGGGCACCTTCGAGGACGAGCAGGTGGCGCAAGCCACCCAGACCCCGGAGCCGCAAGCGGTGAACACCCTGGGCTTGGCCGTGCGTGAACTGACGGCGGCCGAGCGGCGCGAGCTCAAGCTCAATGGCGGCGTGTGGGTGGTGTCAGCTCAAGGGCCGGCTGCCAGTGCTGGTTTGCGCGAAGATGACGTGATTGTCGGCCTGGGCAACCAGCAAGTGGGCGGCTTGAAAGAGTTTGAGGCCCTGGTGGCCGCATTGCGCAAAGACCGACCGGTGAGCGTGCTGGTGAGGCGTGGCGAGTGGGCGCAGTATGCGCTGATCCGCCCGAGCGGACGCTGACAGTCCTTTTTGCCTACAATCTGGGGTGTTGTACTGCCAGCCCAGGCTGGCTCGGGCGCGTCCACTGGTGGCGCGCCTTTTTGTTGTGGCCCTGCGGCGTTACCCGGTTATCGGGATCGTTGTCCGGCCAGCCACCTTTTGTCTCGTGATGAACCACATACGCAATTTCTCCATCATCGCCCATATCGACCATGGCAAATCCACCCTGGCCGATCGCCTCATTTCGCGTTGCGGGGGCTTGAGCGACCGCGAGATGAGCGAGCAGGTGCTCGACTCCATGGACCTGGAGAAAGAGCGGGGCATCACCATCAAGGCGCAAACAGCCGCCTTGCAATACAAGGCCCGCGATGGGCAGGTGTACAACCTGAACCTGATCGACACGCCTGGGCATGTGGACTTTTCCTATGAGGTAAGCCGCTCGCTGTCGGCCTGTGAGGGCGCTTTGCTGGTGGTGGATGCCAGCCAGGGGGTGGAGGCGCAGACCGTGGCCAACTGTTACACCGCGCTCGACCTGGGTGTGGAAGTGCTGCCAGTGCTCAACAAGATGGATTTGCCGCAGGCCGATCCAGACAATGCCAAGGCCGAAATCGAAGATGTGATCGGCATTGACGCGACCGACGCGATTCCTTGTTCGGCCAAGACCGGCATGGGCATCGACGAGATTCTGGAATTGGTGGTGGCCAAGGTGCCGCCGCCGCGCGGGAACCCGGACGGCCCGTTGCGCGCCATGATCATTGACAGCTGGTTCGATGCCTACGTGGGCGTGGTGATGTTGGTGCGGGTGGTGGACGGCACGCTGAACCGGGGCGACAAGATCAAGCTGATGGCCACCGAGGCCCTGTACAACGCCGAAAAGCTCGGCGTGTTCACCCCGCACAACGAGGCTCGACCGGCTCTGCGCGCGGGTGAGGTGGGTTATGTGATCGCCGGCATCAAGGAACTGACGGCGGCCAAGGTGGGCGACACCATCACTGCCATCAAGACTAGCAGTGGCGCCAACCTGCCGTTTGCCACCGAGGCGCTGCCGGGCTTCAAGGAAGTGCAGCCGCAGGTGTTTGCGGGCCTGTACCCGTCCGAAGCCAGCGAGTACGACCAACTGCGCGACGCGCTGGAAAAGCTGCAACTCAACGACGCCGCCTTGCGCTACGAGCCCGAGGTGTCGCAGGCGTTGGGCTTCGGCTTCCGGTGTGGTTTCCTGGGCCTGCTGCACATGGAAATCGTGCAGGAACGGCTGGAGCGCGAGTTCGACCAGGACCTGATCACCACCGCGCCCAGCGTGGTGTACGAGGTGGTCAAGGGTGACGGCGAAGTCGTGATGGTGGAGAACCCGTCCAAGATGCCCGAGGTCGCCCGCATTCAGGAAATCCGCGAGCCCATCGTGACGGTGCACCTGTACATGCCGCAGGAGTACGTGGG
>CAZGDZ010000015.1:0-15857 GCA_964524855.1 uncultured Macromonas sp. | reverse complement strand
AACATACCCGAGGCGTGCTGCTGGCGTCACCGTCCAACCCCACCGGCACCTCAATCGACCCGGACGAACTGCGCCGCATCCACGACGTGGTGCGCTCGCACGGCGGCGTCACCCTCATCGACGAGATTTACCTGGGCCTGAGCCACGACGAACGCTACGGCCAGACGGCACTGGCGATGGACGACCACATCGTCAGCGTCAACAGCTTCTCCAAGTACTTCAACATGACCGGCTGGCGCCTGGGCTGGCTGGTGGTGCCCGACGCCATGGTGGACGCGGTGGAGCGCCTGTCGCAGAACCTCTACATTTGCGCCAGCACCGTGGCGCAACACGCCGCGCTGGCCTGTTTTGAGCCCGACAGCATTGCCGAGTACGAAAGCCGCCGCGCCGAATTCAAGGCCCGCCGCGACGGGTTCATTCCCGCCCTGCGCGAACTGGGCTTTGGCCTGCCAGTGATGCCCGATGGCGCCTTTTACGCCTGGGCCGACGCCAGCCCGCTGTTCCAACAACTGGGCGTCAGCAACAGCGCCGACTTTGTGACCGCGTTGATGCACCGCGCCCATGTGGTGGCCACCCCCAGCCGCGATTTCAGCGACCGCGACACCGGCACCCACATCCGCTTTTCCACGGCCAACGCGATGGAAGACCTGCGCGAAGCGGTGGAGCGCCTTCGAGCCTTGCTGGTGACCTGACGCCGGTCACAGGCGCCAGCCGACCGAGCGATCAGGCTTCGACGGGCCGCTTCAGCAACTCGGCCAGCAAGCGTTCGTACACCGCCTCGGCGGTGCCCAGGTGCGCCAACGCGCCCGGTCGGTCACCGGTCTGGCCCAGCACCACGCACTCCCGCACGCGGCCCACCAAGTCCTGGTACAGGGTCTGCACTTCGGGACCGCTGCCCCAGACTTCAGGGGCGGGGGCCAGCCAGGGCGCATTCGCACACCCGGCCAGGTCCAAGCCCGCGTCCGCGCCAGCCTCCAACTGCCCGCGCAGCTGCTGCAGGCATTGGCGCAGGTGCACCGCCCCCATCAGCAGTTCGATCTGATCGGCCTGGTGCGGCGGCACCTGCTGCCACCGCTCGGAGGGGCGCCAACGCTGCGCCCAAGGCAACACCTCGGCCGCGGGCATGGGCCGCGCAATGCCATAGCCCTGGCCCAGTTCGCACCCCAGGTGCAACAGCATCAGGCCATGGGTTTCGGTCTCCACGCCCTCGGCCACCACCTGGCGGCGGAACACCCGGGCCAGGTCCAGCACGCCTTGCAAAATGGCCAGGTCGTCCGGGTCGTTGATCATGTCGCGCACGAACGACTGGTCGATCTTCAGCGTGTGCGTGGGCAGCGTCTTGAGGTAGGTGAGCGAGGAATAGCCGGTGCCGAAGTCATCCAGCGCGGCGCGCACCCCCAGGCTGGCACAACGCATCAACACGTCAGACGCACGCTGCACATCCTCCAGCGCGGTGCTTTCCAGCACCTCCAGCTCCAGGCTTTGGGGCGGCAATCCGGGGTGGCGCAGCAGCAAATCGGCCAACTCGTCCACAAAGGCGGGGGCCAGCAAGTGATCGGCCGAAATATTCACGCTCACCGGCACCTGCCAGCCTTCGCCCAGCCAGCGCTCCACCTGGCAGGCGGCTTCGGCCAGCACCCAGCGCCCGATGTCCAGCTCCACCGGATGCCCTTCGGTGGCCGGCAAGAAGGCGCCCGGCGGCAACAAACCCTGTTCCGGATGGCGCCAGCGAATCAGCGCCTCCACGCCTTGCAACTGGCCGGTCCGCATGCTCACCTTGGGCTGGTAGAACAGCACAAACTCGCCGTCGCGCAGGCCCTGGGCCATGCGCTCGCGCAGCGTCTGGTTGGAGCGCATGCGGTCATCCATCCGGCTGTCAAACACCTCGTAGCGGTTTTTGCCGGCCATCTTGGCGGCATACATCGCGTGGTCGGCCTGCCGGATGATCTGGTCCGCATCGGCATCGCCCTCGGGGTAGCACACGCACACCCCGATGCTGGCCGACACCTGCACCGACTGACCGTCGATGGTGACCGGGTCGGCGGCCGCGTGCAGCAGGCGGTGGAGTTGCGGGTCGTGGGCGGGCTGGGCCTCGTGGTTCAGCATCAGCACCACGAACTCATCGCCCCCGAAACGGGCCACGGTGTCGCCTTCGCGCACACTGGCTTGCAAGCGCCGAGCCACCTCGGTCAGCAAGCGGTCGCCCACGGCGTGACCCTGGCTGTCGTTGACGTCCTTGAACCCATCCAGGTCCAGGAAAGCCAGGCTCAAGGCCCCGTGGCTGCGCCGCAGTTGCACCAGGGCCTGGCGCAGGCGGTCCGTCATCAGGCCACGGCTGGGCAAGCCGGTCAGCTCGTCAAAATAGGCGAGTTGGAACAAGCGCGATTCGTACGCTTTTTTCTCGGTGATGTCGGCAAACATCGCCACGTAGTGGGTGAGCTTGCCCGCGGCGTTGCGCACCGCGCTCAAGGTCGCGTATTGGGAATACAGCTCACCCGAGGCCTTGCGGTTGAGCATTTCGCCCTCCCAGGTGCCGTGTTGCGCCAGGCTGTGCCACATGTCGCGGTAAAACGCCTCCTCTTGCCGGCCCGACTGCAGCAACCGGGGGTTCTGGCCGATCACCTGTTCACGGCTGAAACCGGTAATGCGGGTGAACGATGGGTTCACATCCACAATGGTGGCCTGCATGTCGCAAATGATGATGCCCTCACGGGCGTGCTCGAACACGCTGGCGTTCAGGCGCAGGCGATGCTCGTGGTCCATGCGCTCGCTGCAATCGGTGTGCGAGCCGACGAGTTCCACCACCTGGCCCTGGGCATCACGGCGGGCGCGCAAGCGGTCCTCCACCCACACCCAGTGACCCCGGCGATGCCGCATGCGGTAGGTCTGCACCAGCAGTCCTGGACAGCCCTGGTCCATCCAGGCCGTCAAACCCGCCAGCGCGGCACTCAGGTCTTGCGGGTGCAAGGTGGTGCGCCACCACTGTGCATCGCCCAGCAACGACGCGGCGTCCACCCCAAACAGCTCGGCCACATTGCTGCCCACGTACACGGGAATGAAGGTGTCGGGCTCCAGCGCATAAATCACCGAGGGACTGCCGGCCAACAGGTAGCCTTGCCGCTCGGCGTCGGTCTCGATCTGCGCCAACAGCCCCTGCCGCTCGCGCAACAGGTCGATCAGCTGGCGGTGCCGGAACCACAGCAAAGCCGACGACCACACCAGAAACACCGCCGCGCCGGCCAAGACCATCACGAAGGGGCGGTATTCGCGCCAGACTTGCCACAGGTCCACGTGGGGGGGCACGTCGTAGGGCGGGATGCCCAGCGCCTGCGCCACCCGTTCAACGGGCGCGTAGTCGGCCGAGGGCGCCACACCGGCCAACCCCGCAGCAACAGCGGCCGGGTGGTGAGCCGGCAACGCCAACAGGGCGGCCGCGACCCGGCGTTGCAGGTCGCTGTCGAGGTGGGGCAAGGCCATCACCGGCCACTCCGGGTACAGGCGGGTGGAGACTTGGTACGGGAAACCCTCGAACGCCTGCGGCAGCAGCACCTGGTAAGCACCGGCCTTCAGTTGGCCTTCGTTCAGCAGTTGCTCCAGCAGCCCGGTGCGCACCTGAGCCACATCCACCTCGCCCCGCAGCGCCGCCAGCAGCGCGTCCTCCTGGCGCGGGTAGGTCACCAGTTCGTTGCTGCCCGGGTAGGGCAGGTTGCGCTGCTGCATTTCGTAGGCGTGAACTTGGTAGGCCGCGAACAGGTGGGGCCCACCAATGCCTATTCGCAGGCCCCTCAACTCGCTCCAGTCCTTCAGGGGCGGGCGGCCAGCGGCCGCAACCAGCGCGCCCCCCAGACTGCGCACCGCTTGGCCCTGGTAGGTGGTGATCAAGGTGCCCAGGTAGGTGACGGTGCCGATCTGGTGCCGCAAATTCAGCGCATACCCCGGGTTGGCCAACACCACGTCCACCTGTCGGGACACCGCGGCTCGCCGAAGTGCCTCGTGATCGAGCGGGCGCAACACCACAGGGCGTCCGCCGAGTTGCTGGCTCAGGTAGTCCATCAGCGGCGACCACCGCGCAGACATCTGCTCGGGCGTCCGGTAGGCCAACACACCCACCGTCAATGGAGGGTCTGCCGCGGCAGACGGCGGGTGGGTGGCCTGGGCCAGGGGCACCCAGCACAGCGCCCACAGCAAGGCCGCACACCATCGGAACAGGGCAAGGTACATGGTGGCTCAGCTCCGAGGCAGGTAACGGTCGGTGGCCAGGTCCGACAGGTCGGGCACGGACGACAACAGGCGGGCCTCCACCATCACCGACGCGAGGCGGGACGCGACCGACGATAGGCCACCACCTTCACGCAGCAGGGCACGGTTCACCGTCACCTGCGGCAGGTTGAGTCCGCCAAAACTGGCCAGCGTGTCGGCGTAGGAAGTCTGGTGGGCTCGGGCAATGCGGCGCAACGCGTCCTCGGGGTTGATGCGCAGGTGCTCCAGTCCCCGAAAATGCGCCGCCACCAAGTCCGACACGCGGGCGTTGTCGCGCCAACCCAGGCGGTCGGGGTGCACCGCCAGCACGTCCAGCACCAGGCCGGGAAAGTGGCTGGAGTCGTACAACACCACCGCCCCTTGCTCGCGCAAGGTCAGGGCGTTGGGCGGGTAGCTGATGGCCACGTCCACCGCACCGGCAGCCCAGGCCTCGGATTGTTCAGCGGGCGACAGGTGCACGGTTCGGACGTCGGCCACGGTCAAACCCACAGATGCCAACCACAGCTTCAACACCAAATGCCCGACCGCACTGGGCTCGAACGCCACCCGCGCCCCGCGCCAGCGGCGCGGATGGGTGGCCGTGCGCGCCAGCACTTGGTCCGCCCCCACCGACTCGTCAAGCACCGCCACCACCACCAAGGGCAGCCCCTGGCTGCGGGCCAGCAGCACTTCATCCAGCGTCAATGCGCCGGCATCCAACCGGCCGGCACGCAAGCCGGCCAGGGTGTCGCTGGCGGCGGTGCCCCAGTTCAAAGTCACACCGTCGGGCAACCAGCCAAAGCCGTCGGCCAACACCAAGGGCTCGTAACCGGGCCAAGGGTGCAAGCCCAGGCGCAGTGGCGGCCGAGCGCACCCCAAAAGACCGCCGCCCAACAGCAAGCCGCCCAGGACAGCGGCCGAGCAGCGCCGACGGCTCACACAAGGGATCATGAGGCAGGGCTCAGAACGACTCCCAATCGTCTTCACCGGCTGGGGACGCCACTGCTTTCGGGCGCGGTGCCGCTGCCCGTTTGGGCGCAGCCAGGGCGGGGGTCGCCACCGGCCGTGGCGGGGTGGCCGCAGCACCGCCCTGCACTACTTGGCGCAGGGTGCGGATGGCCTTGCCCACCGCATCGCCCGCTTGGTGGAAAGCGGTGCCATGGCCAACCATCCGATCGGCCTCGGGGTAACGCTTGCTGTTGATCAGGTCGGCCACCCTGCCGGCCTCGGTGTGGAAGGTTTTGTGCGTGTTCAGCAACTGGGTGAACGCCGCCTGGTGGCCCCAGCGCGACTTGCCTGGGCCGTGCAGCCAGACGCCCAGCTCGCAACAGTCATCGCGGCGGGCCTTGTCGGCGTCCACCGTCAACTTGCGGTTGATCGCGTTGCGCAGGTTCACCCGCCATTGCTGGTGCGCGCCCAGCACCCGCTCAAAGTTCACCTCGCCATCGTCGATCGGCGCTTCCAGCGTCTTGGCGGCCTTGCGCATCGACACCGCATCCTCTTCGGCCAGGGTTTTGTCGTTGGGCGTCAGCTTGAACACACGGATCGTCTGGCTGACGCGTTGCACCTGCGAGTTCAAGGCCGACGACGAGGCTGACAACTCCTCCACCATGGCCGCGTTCTGCTGGGTGATGGAGTCCAGCTGCGCCACCGCCTCACTCACCTGCGAGGCGCCCAGCGACTGTTCGCGCGCCGACAGGCTGATGTCCGACAGCAGGCTGGTGACCCGGTCCACCGAGGCCATCGCCTCGTCCATGCGGGCCTGCGCATCGGCGGCACGCTGGTTGCCCTGCGCAACCCGGTGACTCGACTCTTCAATCAAACGGCGGATTTCCTTGGCCGCCTCGGAGGTGCGCTGCGCCAACGCCCGCACTTCGGACGCCACCACCGCGAACCCCCGGCCCTGCTCGCCGGCCCGCGCGGCTTCCACCGCCGCGTTCAACGCCAGGATGTTGGTCTGGAACGCCACGCCTTCGATCACCTGGATGATGTCGCCGATGCGGCGCGACGAATCGGAAATCTCGCGCATCGTCTCGCCCACCGAGATGACCGCCTCGTGGCTGCGCCGGGCCACCTGAGCGGTGTCGCTGGCCAGCTGCGCACCCTCGTTGGCCATGTGCGCGGTCTGCTGGATGGTGCCGTTGATTTCCTCCATCGAGGCAGCCGTTTGTTCCAGGTTGCTGGCCTGCGCTTCGGTGCGGGCCGACATGTCCAGGTTGCCCGCCGCGATCTCCTGCGTGCCCCCCATGAGGTTGATGACCTCGTGCCGCACGTCGCGCACGATGGTCCGCACAGTCACATTGAGCTGGGCCAAGGCCAACTGCAGTTCGGCCGCATCGCCTTTGCCATCGATGGCGACAGCCGTGGTCAGGTCGCCGGCGGCCATCTGGTTGGCCACGTTCAGCACCGAGCGGATGGGCAGGGCCACCATGCGCGCCAGCCAGGCCCCCACGGCGGCCACGCTGACCAAGCCCACCGTCACCGCGAGCCACCACGGCAAACCCAGCCACAAGGCCGCCAACGGCAGGGCCACCGCCACACCGGTGTAGCCCATGACCTGCCCCCGCAAACCGGGCTTCAAAGCCCGCCCCAGGGCCGGCCACCAGCCCTTGCGCACCACGCGCCCTTCGTCCAGCACGTGCACCAGTTTGCCAGCCGCTGCTTCGGCCCGCATCTTCTCGTAGAGCTGATCGAACGCCGCAATTTCGTCAGCGGAAGGTTTGGTGCGCACCGACAGGTAGCCCACAATGCGGTCGCCATCGCGCACCGGCGTGGCGTTGGCGCGCACCCAGTAATGGTCGCCATTCTTGCGCCGGTTTTTCACCACCGCGCTCCAGGGCTTGCCCTTGTCCTGGATGGTGTGCCACATGTCGCGGAAAGCCTCTTCCGGCATGTCCGGGTGGCGCAGCAAATTGTGGGGCTGGCCGATCAATTCGTCCTGCGAATACCCGCTGACCGAGACAAAATTGTGGTTGCCGTAAGTGATGCGACCTTTCAAATCGGTCACCGAGATCAGGGTCTGATCGGCTGGGAAGTCGTAATTTTGCTGGGTAACCGGGTTATTTATACGCATAATTGTCGATTCTATCGGTTTTAGGTCGCACACTTCCCAAGGCTAGGCCTTGCCGGTCATGATAGGCAAACTTCAGGCACAAATCCAGCCTGGGGTATCGAGCTGCAGGGCAAATTGGTTATGCTTGACTTCCAATGACCCCCGCCCCCCTGCCGCCCGACGAAGCAGAGCGCCTGCGCGCCCTGCACGATCTGCAAGCGCTCGACACCCCGGCCGAGCCGGCGTTCGACGCGCTGGTGCGGGCAGCCTCGCTGGTGTGCGACACCCCGATTTCGCTGATTTCACTCATCGACAGCCACCGGCAGTGGTTCAAGGCCAACGTCGGCCTGCCCGGTGTGCACGAAACCCCGCGCGACCTGGCCTTTTGCGCCCACGCCATTCTGGGCGACACCCCGCTGGAGGTGCCCGACGCCCGGCTGGATGCCCGCTTTGCCGACAACCCGCTGGTGACCGAAGCGCCCCACATCCGCTACTACGCCGGCGCCCCGATCCGGCTCAGTGATGGCCATGCGGTGGGCACGCTGTGCGTGATCGACCGCCAGCCCCGCGCGCTGGACGACCGCCAGCGCGCCATCCTGACCGAGCTGGCGCTGGCCGTCGGCCAGGCACTGGAAATGCGCCGCGACCAACAGCAGGCTGCCCAGTTGCACCAAGCGGTGGATCGGCTCAGCCTGGTGGCGCGCCGCACCACCAACGCGGTCATCATCACCGACGCGCAGGGCCGCATCACCTGGGTCAACGAAGGCTTTGTGCGCACCACCGGCTACCAGGCCGACGAGGTGCTGGGCCAAGTGCCGGGCCGTCTGCTGCAGTTCGACGGCACCGACCCGGCCGAGGTGCAGCGCCTGCGGGACCACCTGAAGGCCGAAACCAACTACCGGGGCCAGTTGCTGAACCGCGACAAGTTTGGCAACACCTACTGGGTGGACATCGAAATTCAGCCGCTGCACAACAGCGAGGGCATGCTGTACGGTTTCATGGCGGTGGAAACCGACATCACCGAACACAAGTTGACCGAGCAGCGGCTGGCCCTGGCCAACGAGCGCACCCAGCGCATACTCGACGGCACCCGCGCCGGCACTTGGGAAGTGGACCGCGAGACCGATGCCCGAGAGATGGACGAACGGTGCGCTGCCCTGCTGGGTTACCAAGCCGAAGACCTGTCCACCATCCTGAACCAGCCGTTTGTTCAACAGGTGCACCCAGACGATCGGACCACCCTGCTCTCGGCGCAGGAACCACTTGTGCTGGAAAACCGCCACGGCACGTACGAAGTGGAGTTGCGGGTGCGCAAGCGCGACGGTCAGTGGCTGTGGTCGCTGGTGCGCGGTGTGGTGCAGCCGGTGCCCGGGCACCGCGCGCCCAAGATTTTCGGGATCATCCTGGACATTTCGCAACGCAAAGCCACTGAACAGGCCCTGATGCTGGAGCGCGAGCAACTGCACGCGATCATTGAAGGCACCCAGGTCGGCACCTGGCGCTGGAACATCGAGACAGGCGAACTGCAAATCAACGACCAGTGGGCCGACATGCTGGGCCTGACGCTGCAAGACCTCACGCCCGCGACCGTCAACACCTGGAGCGAGCGGCTCGAACCCGGCGATCTGACGCGCGCCAACCAGGCCGTTGAACGGCATTTCAACGACGAAACCGAGTTGTACGAGTGCGAATTCCGCATGCGCCACCGCGACGGCCACTGGGTCTGGGTGCAGGGGCGCGGGCGGGTGGTGATGCACAGCCCCGACGGCCGCCCAGTCTGGATGGCGGGCACCCACCAGGACATCACCCGGCGCAAGCAAGCGGAGCTGGAAACCCGCGAATACGCCGAGCGCTTCCAACTGGCGGCGGCTGTGGCCAAGATGGGGGTGTGGGAGATTGGCATCGGCAGTGGCGAAGTGGTGTGGGACGGCGAAATGCGCCGACTCTACGGCGCGCCCGACGGCATCAGCAGCACCGAACTCCAGCAACTTTGGCGCAAACGGGTGCACCCCGACGACCTGCTCCAGGCGCGCCAGCTGTTGGCCAACAGCCTGTCCAGTGGGCGCGATTACCGGTCCGAATTCCGCATCGTGTTGCCCAACGGCAAGGTGCGCTACATGCGCAACGCGGCCAGAGTGGTGGCCGACGAACAGGGCGCGCCCCAGCGCATGATCGGCGTGGCGCAGGACGTGACCGAACAACGCCGCCAGGCCGATGCGATCGAGGCCAGCCAGCGCTTTCTGGCCAACGCTGGGCGCATTGCCGGCGTCGGCGGCTGGACCATGGACCTGGAAGAGGAGCGGCTGGAATGGACCGACCAGACCTGCCGCATCCACGAGGTGCCCGAGGGCCACGCCCCCTCGCCCGAAGAGGCCCTGCGGTTTTACCCCGAAGGTGCGCGGGAACAGATCGCCAGTGCCGTGGAGCGCTGCATCCGCGAGGGCACCGGTTTTGACCTGGAGCTGCCGTTCGTCACCGCGCAGGGGCGGGCCCGCTGGGTGCGCGCGGTGGGCGAGAGCGAGCGCCGCGCCGGCCGCACCTCGCGCCTGATCGGTGCCATTCAAGACGTGACGACCCAATACCAATTGCGCGCCGCGCTGGAACAGCAGAACCAGCACCTGCAGCAAGCCACCGAAGCGGCGCAGGAAGCATCGCGCGCCAAGAGCCAGTTCCTGGCCAACATGAGCCACGAAATTCGCACGCCCATGAACGCCATCACCGGCATGCTGGCGCTGCTCAAGAAAACCCCGCTGGACGAACGCCAGGGCGACTACGTGGACAAGGCCGACGGCGCCACCCGCTCGCTGCTGGCGTTGATCAACGACATCCTCGATTTTTCCAAGGCCGAAGCCGGCAAGATCGAACTCGACCCGCAACCGTTCCGGTTGGAGGAAATGCTGCGCGACATCGCGCTCATCCTGTCGATGAACCTGGGGCACAAGCCGGTGGAGCTGCTGTTCGACGTGGACCCCACACTGCCCGCGCAGGTGGTGGGCGATGCGCTGCGGCTGCAGCAGGTGCTGGTCAACCTGGGCAGCAACGCCGTCAAGTTCACCGAACGGGGCGAAGTCACCATCACCATCCGGCCGGTGCAGCAAGACGCCAGCGGCGTGTCGGTCGCGTTCTCGGTGCGGGACACCGGCATTGGCATCAGCGCCGACAACCAAAGCAAGATCTTCACCGGATTCACCCAGGCCGAAGCGTCCACCACCCGCCGTTTCGGCGGCACCGGGCTGGGTCTGTCGATCTGCAAACACCTGATCGGCCTGATGGGCGGCACCCTGGCCATTGACAGTGCGCTGGGGCAAGGCAGCACTTTCCACTTCACGCTGCACTTTCAGTTGCCGGCTGGACAGGCGGAAGTCGCTGCACCCACCCGAACCGCCCGTCGCCTGTGCATCGTGGGCGCGTCGGCCCGGCTGAACGCGCTGCTGCAACAGCAACTGGTGCTGCTGGGCCACCGCGCCACCGTCTGCACCGAGGTGGCCGAGGCGCAACACCAACTGGGCCAACCCACCGACACCCACGACACCGTGGTGGTGGATGCCCACCTGCCCCGGCACGATGTGATCGCGCTGCTGCACAGCGTGCCCCGCACGCCCGGCCAGGCGCCGCGCCGCTGGGTGCTGCTGCTGCCGCAAGGCGACCAGGAACCCCAGTTCCTGGTGCACGGCCACCCGTGGCAGTTCGACGCCACGCTGACCCGCACCTGGACGCCCCGCACGCTGACCGCCTGTATCGACAAGGCCCACAGCGAGTCCGGCGCCACCCCCGACCCTTCGCCGGCGGCCGGCGGCCCGCGGCTCCAAGGCCTGCGGGTGCTGGTGGTGGACGACAACCCGATCAACCTGCAAATCGCGGCCGAGCTGCTGCGCACCGAGGGTGCCCACGTCACCACCGCCAACGACGGCCTGCAGGGCGTGCTGGCCTTTGGCACCCCGCCCGACGCCGCCCGTTTTGACGGGGTGCTGATGGACATGCAGATGCCGGTGATGGACGGGCTGGAAGCCACCCGTGAGCTGCACCTGCGGCTGGGCGCGCAGTGCCCGCCGGTGGTGGCCATGACGGCGAACGCCATGGCCGCGGACCGCCAGGCCTGCCTGGACGCCGGCATGGTGGACCACATCGGCAAACCGTTCGAGCTGCAACGGCTGGTGCACATTCTGTTGCGGGTCACCGGGCATGTGGTACCCGATGACCCGGCCGAGCCCGCTGAAGCCGCCACCGTCAACTTGGACGTCGACCTGCCCGTGTTGAACCCTAATGCCGCCATCCAGCGCATGGGCGGTCAGACCGACCTGTACCAAAAGCTGTTGCGCCAGTTCACCAAAGAACTGCCGCTGCACCGGGACAGCCTGGCCCCCTTGCTGGAGCCCTTGGACCCCGACGCGTTGCGGCGCTGGCTGCACACCGTCAAAGGCGTGGCCGCCACCCTGGGGCTGGAGCAGTTGTCGAACCTGACCGCGCGCCGCGAACGCACCTTGAAAGAAGCCAGCACCCGCCCCCCAGGCGACGTGCTGCGCCAGGAACTGCTGAGTGCCCTGGATGCCGCCAACGACGCCATGGCCGCCTACTTGCCCGCCGAAACCGCCCCACCCATCGACCCCGTGCCCAGCGGCCCGCTGCCGGAAAGTGCGCGCGAGCGCCTCGCCGCCTTGCTGGGCGTGCTGGCCGACTTCGACATGCGCAGCGCCGAAATGCTGGAAGAACTGCGCGCTGCCCACCACGGCACGCTTGACGCGCGCCTCGCGCCGCTGCAGGATGCCGTGGACGCCATTGACTTTGAAGAAGCGCAGCGCCTGTGCGCCGCCCTGCTGGAAACGTGAGCCGATGAGCCCCAACCCCTACGACCCCGAATCGCTGCTGCAAGACACGCGGGTGCTGATCGTGGACGACCAGCCCACCAACCTGCAAGCGCTTTACCACGCGCTGCAGGGTGAACACACGGTGCTGGCGGCCACCAGGGGCAGCGCGGCCCTGCACATCGCGCAAGACAAAAAGCCCGACCTGATCCTGCTGGACGTGGTGATGCCCGAGATGGACGGCTACGAGGTGTGCCGCCGCCTCAAGGCCGAACTCGAAACACGGGACATCCCCATCATCTTCGTGACCGGCCAGACCGACCCGGACGCCGAAACCACCGGTCTCGGGCTGGGCGCGGTGGACTTCATCACCAAACCGTTCAACCCGAACGTGGTGCGGGCCCGGGTGCGCACCCACCTGATGCTCAAGCGCCAGGCCGACTTGCTGCGCGGCTGGGTCTACATTGACGGACTCACCGGTGCCTACAACCGGCGCCATTTCGACGAACGCCTGCGCGCCGAATGGGGCCGCTGCCAGCGCATGAACACCCCCTTGAGCGTGCTGATGATCGACGTGGACCACTTCAAACGCTTCAACGACGCGTTTGGCCACGCCCACGGCGACCTGTGCCTGCGCGCGGTGGCCCGCTCGCTCGGGGGTGGGCTGCAACGCAGCACCGACCAGTTGTTCCGCTACGGCGGTGAAGAATTCGTCTGCCTGCTGCCCAACACCGACGAGGACGGCGCCCTGGTGGTGGCCGAGCACCTGCGCCGGCAGGTGGAAAACCTGTCCCTGGAGCCGCCCACCGGGGACGAGCCCCTGCGGGTGACGGTGAGCATGGGCGTGGGCGTGATGCGCCTGCCCAGCATGACGGACGCCGCGACAATGGTGCGAGAAGCCGACCGCAACCTGTACCAAGCCAAAACCCAAGGCCGCAACCGGGTCATGGCCGGGCCGACGGGCGACTGACCGCTCAGGCTTCGTCGTCCTGAAAACCGTCGGGGTCGCTGGCGTCGTACCGCAGCGCAACGCGTGGCACCACCTTACGGATCGCATCGGGCGCAAAGCCTCGTGCGGCCAGAAACCGCATCTGCTGCGCCCGGGCTTTGGCGTCAGCCGGGGCATGGCCGAATTTCTTGGCCCAAACCGCCTGGGCGCGGTCGCGTTCGGTGTGACGCAACTGCTGCACCGCATCGTTCACCACCGCCACGCTCAAACCCTTGGCCTGCAACTCGCTGCGCATCCGGGTGGCCCCCAGGCGGGCAGCACGCCGGTGCAGCACGCTCTCGGCCACCCGCTCCTCGTTGATGAAGCCTTTGGCCTGGAGGTCGTCCAGCGCGGCCACCAGCAGCGCCTCATCGTCGGCGTGCGGCGCGAGCTTGCGCATCAGCTCGGCCCGCGAGTGCTCTCGCTGGGCCAGCAACCGCAAGGCGCGGGCCTTCAGCGAAGGGCCGGTCGGCCCCGGCCCACCCGGCTTGGCCATCACAGTGCGTTGGCGTCTTCAAACTCGTCGGCACCGCTGGACGGAACCGAGCTCGGGTCGAAGTCGGGCAAAGCCGGCACGTTCAGCACGGCACGGATCTTGTTTTCAATCTCGTGTGCCAGCAGCGGATTCTCGCGCAGGAACTCGCGGGCGTTCTCACGGCCCTGGCCAATCTTCTCGCCGTTGTAGGCGTACCAGGCGCCCGACTTTTCCACGATTTTGTGCGCCACACCCAGATCGACGATCTCCCCCTGACGGCTGATGCCTTCACCATACAAGATGTCGAATTCAGCCGTTTTGAACGGGGGCGACACCTTGTTCTTCACCACTTTCACTTTGGTCTCGGAACCCGTGATCTCCTCGCCCTTCTTGATCGAGCCGATGCGGCGGATGTCCAGCCGCACCGAGGCGTAGAACTTGAGCGCGTTGCCGCCGGTGGTGGTTTCGGGGCTGCCGAACATCACGCCAATCTTCATGCGGATCTGGTTGATGAAGATGACCATGCAGTTGGTCTTCTTGATGGTGGCGGTCAGTTTGCGCAGCGCCTGACTCATCAGGCGGGCTTGCAGGCCGGGCAGGCTGTCACCCATGTCGCCTTCGATTTCTGCTTTGGGCGTGAGCGCGGCCACCGAATCGATGACGATCAGGTCCACCGCGCCAGAACGCACCAGGCTGTCCACAATCTCCAACGCCTGTTCGCCGGTGTCGGGCTGGGAGATCAGCATGTCCTGCAGGTTCACGCCCAGCTTCTGGGCGTACTGCACGTCCAGCGCGTGTTCGGCGTCCACAAAGGCACAGGTGCCGCCCAGTTTTTGCATCTGGGCAATCACTTGCAGCGTCAGCGTGGTCTTGCCCGACGATTCCGGGCCGTAGATTTCAATCACCCGGCCGCGCGGCAGGCCGCCGACGCCGAGCGCCACGTCCAGGCCCAGCGAGCCGGTGGAGACGACCTGGATGTCCTCGATCTTTTCGCCTTCGCCCAGGCGCATGATGGTGCCTTTGCCGAACTGCTTCTCGATCTGGGCCAGCGCGGCCTGCAGGGCCTTGGCTTTTTCGCTGTCTTGGGGTTTGACGGCTGCATTCATAGAAATCTCCTTTAAAAACATGGGGTTGAAGCACCAGCCTCCCTGGCTTCAACGACGGTGTGTCGGTGCTTGGGTGGCAGTTTATCGCGAGATACCCATCAAGATTTCATACTTTTAGTCAGTTTGTATTACCATAATTACCGCCATGAAAGCCCTGCCTACTGAGCCCATCGCCCCCCCCGACGACCGGTGGCGCGCCACCCACCTGGGACGGCTCATGGGCCACGCCCTGCGCCGGTTCGACGCCCGGGTGCTGACGCTGATGGCCCGCTCCGCGCAGGCGCCGCTGGCCCTGTCGCACCTGGCCGCGCGCGATCAGGTGGGTGCCGCCATCGTCCACATCACCCGCCACCTGGAACTGAACGGCTCACGGCTGACCGAGCTGGCCGCCCGCGCCGGCATGACCAAGCAAGCCATGGGCGACCTGGTGGACCAATGCACCGCCTGGGGCCTGGTGCAGCGCGAACCCGACCCGCTGGACGCCCGCGCCAAACGCATCGTGTTCACCCCCGCCGGACTGGACTGGCTGCAGGCCTTCCGCCAAGCCGTGGCCCAGGCCGAGGCCGAATTCCGCGACCAGGTGGGCGACGCGGTGGCCACCGTGGTAGCGCTGGGCCTGGAGGCCTACGCCGAGGGCGCCTGAGACACCCCTACAATGCCAATACGGCAGAACCACCGGCCCCCAGTGCCGGACGCCGCCTCAGGAGGCAAGTGATGCGCATACTCATCGCAGAAGACGACCAAGTGCTGGCCGATGGCCTGTTGCGCACCTTGCGCGGCGCGGGCGCGGCCGTCGATCACGTGGCCAGCGGCACCGAAGCCGACGCGGCCCTGATGACCAACAACGAGTTCGACCTGTTGATCCTCGACCTGGGCCTGCCCAAAATGCACGGCCTAGAAGTGCTCAAGCGCCTGCGGTCACGCGGCTCGGCGCTGTCGGTGCTGATCCTCACCGCCGCTGACAGCATCGACGACCGCGTCAAAGGCCTGGACCTGGGCGCCGACGACTACATGGCCAAACCGTTTGCGCTGCAGGAACTCGAAGCGCGCGTGCGTGCCCTGGTGCGGCGCGGCAACGGCGCGGCCAGCAGCCAGATCAAGCACGGCCCGCTGGTGTACGACCAGGCCGGCCGCGTCGCCACCATCGACGGCAAGATGGTCGAACTCTCAGCCCGCGAACTCGGCTTGCTGGAGG